>LUYO01000213.1:0-3479 GCA_001603295.1 Rhodobacterales bacterium Alpha_02 | reverse complement strand
AAGCCGGACAACGGCTAGCCGCTCCGCCACTCGGCGGGCGTCCGCCCGAAAAAAGCCGCGGGCCGCTCGCATGAAGCGCCGCGCGAGAAACCTGGGTTTGGGGCAGGGCCGGCAGCGGCCGCCGCTCCGGAGCGATTTGCCGGCTGGACCGGCCGAGGTGAATATGGACAAGATCAGGATCGTCGGCGGCAATCCACTCACCGGCACCATTCCGATTTCCGGCGCCAAGAACGCGGCGCTGCCGCTGATGATCGCCAGCCTGCTCACCGACGAGACGCTGACGCTTGAAAACGTCCCCCGTCTCGCCGACGTGCGCCAACTCACCAACATCCTCGTCAATCATGGCGTCGACTACGGCGTCAACGGCAAGCGCCAGGGCGAGGGTCTCCTCACCGGCCAGACCGTGTCGCTGACCGCCCGCTCGATCACCGATACCACCGCGCCCTATGAGCTGGTTTCCACCATGCGGGCGAGTTTCTGGGTGATCGGCCCGCTGCTGGCCCGCATGCACGAGGCGCGCGTGTCGCTGCCCGGCGGCTGCGCCATCGGCACGCGGCCGGTCGACCTGTTCCTGATGGGCCTCGAACGGCTGGGCGCCAGGATCGACGTCGAGGGCGGCTACGTGGTGGCGAAAGCGCCCGGCGGACTCGTCGGCAACAGGGTGGTCTTCCCCAAGGTATCGGTCGGCGCCACCCACGTCATCATGATGGCGGCGACGCTGGCCAGCGGCGAGACGGTAATCGACAACGCCGCCCGCGAGCCGGAAGTGGTCGATCTCGCCCGCTGCCTCACCGCCATGGGCGCCCGCATCTCCGGCGCCGGCACGCCGACCATCGTCGTCGAGGGCGTCGACCGCCTGCGCGGCGCCCGCCACCGGGTAGTTGCCGACCGCATCGAGACCGGCACCTATGCCATGGCCGTGGCGATGGCCGGCGGCGACGTGCTGCTGGAAGGCGGCGATGCCTCGCTGATCGAAGCGCCGATCGACGTGCTGCGCCGCGTCGGCGCCGACATCGTCGAGACCAACTCCGGCCTGCGGGTCAGCCGCAACGGCGCCGGCATCGTCGCCGCCGACATCGTCACCGATCCCTTCCCCGGCTTCCCCACCGATCTACAGGCGCAGTTCATGGCGCTGATGACGCGGGCGCGCGGCACTTCGCGCATCACCGAGACCATTTTCGAGAACCGCTTCATGCACGTCGCCGAACTTGCCCGCTTCGGCGCCCGCATCAGCCTCGAAGGCCAGGTGGCCACCGTCGAGGGCGTCGAGCGGCTGAAGGGCGCGCCGGTGATGGCCACCGATCTGCGTGCCTCGGTATCGCTGGTGATCGCCGGCCTCGCCGCCGAGGGCGAGACGGTGATCAACCGCGTCTACCATCTCGACCGCGGCTTCGAGCGGCTCGAGGACAAGCTCAGCCGCTGCGGTGCGGTGATCGAGCGGATCAGCGGCTGACGCCATGGTCATCCGCATCCGCGAAGCCGAGGCGAGCGACGAGGGCGTCTGGCGCCGCCTGTGGGCCGGCTATCTCGCCCATCTCGGCGCCGCCGTGCCGGAGGATGTCACAGCCCATACCTGGGCGCGCATCCTCGATCCCGCGAGCCCGGTATTCTGCCGTCTAGCCGACGCGGACGGCGCCACCGTCGGCTTTGCGCTCTACCTGCTGCACGAAGGCAGCTGGGCGCTGACGCCGCACTGCTATCTCGAGGACCTCTACGTCGATGCTGCGCTGCGCGGCCAGGGCGTCGGCCGGGCGCTGATCGATGACCTCCGGGCACTGGCTGGGGCGAAAGGCTGGAACCGGCTCTACTGGCACACCCAAGCCGACAATCCGGCCCGCCGCCTCTACGACCGCTTTGCGCCGGCCAGCGGCCTGATCGTCTACAAGGTGCAGCCATGCGGATCGTCGTCGTCCTGAACGGACCGATCAACGCCGGCAAGACCACCGTCGGCAAGGCTCTGGCGGCGGCGATTGATGGCGCCGTTTTCATCGACGGCGACGACAACGGCGTGCCGGACGGCGCCCCGCTCGACGTGATCATCGAGGCGAGCCTTCGCCGGCTGTCGTCGGAGATCGCCGCCAATCCGGCCGGCGTGCTGGTCCTGGCCTATCCGCTGCGCGCGGCGGATCATGCGCGCCTCAAGGCCACCGCCGACGCCGCCGGCCGGCGCCTGGTGACGGTGACGCTGGCGCCGCCCATCGAGGTCGTGCTCGGTGACCGGGGCGACCGGCGGCTGGGCGACGGGGAGCGCGCCCGCATCGGCGAGATGTACGCCGAGGGCTATCACGACCGCGCCTTCAGCGACCTCACCATCGCCGGCACGCCGGGCGTCGACGCAACCGTCGACATCATCCTCGGCGCCATGCTTCCAGCGCGGCCTGTACGTAGAAGTTGATATGACGGCCAGCTCCGGCATAATGGCGGTTCGCGGCGCGAGCCGCCTTTCCGGGAGGGCCGGACGCCATGATCAACATCGCCTTCAATCCCGAACTCGACCTCGTGCTGGAGCGCGTCGTGCCGACGCCGCGCCGGCTGGTCTGGAAGGCCTGGACCGAGCCCGAGCAGCTGAAGAAATGGTTCTGCCCACGGCCGTGGCTGACGGTGCACGCCGAGATCGACCTCCGCCCCGGCGGCCGCTTCGTGACGGTGATGCGCTCGCCCGAGGGCGAGGAGTTCCCCGGCTCCGGCTGCTATCTCGCCGTCGAGCCGGAAAGCCTGCTGGTCTGGACGTCGGCGCTGGGCGAGGGCTTCCGTCCCAACCCGGCCCCGACGGGGGAGGGCGACTTCCTGTTCACCGGCGCCCTGACCTTCGCCGACGAGGCGGGCGGCACCCGCTACCGGGCGCATGCCATGCACGCCACAGCCAAGGCGCGCAAGCATCACGAGGACATGGGCTTCCATGACGGCTGGAGCGCCGCCCTCGACCAACTGGTCGAGGCGATGGCTGGCGAGAGCTGACGGCCGCCGGGCTCGTCCCCCGGCCAGCCTGTCCGCTGCGTGGAAAAACCGACAAAGCCTTGCTTCCGCGCGGCTTCCGCCCTATCTCAAGGCAACTCGGCGGGACGAATTCATGTTGGTTTCCCGCCATTGGGACAGGAGCGGACAGCCCTCCATGGACATGCTGAAACTTGCGGCCCTCGACGCCGAAGACCTCAAGGTGATCGCCGCCCACGCGCAGGATGCCGTCGGCAAGGTCGGCGACATCGTCTGGCGACCGGCCGAGCGCCGCCTTACCATCGAGATCAACCGCTACGTCTGGGAGAAGGCCGGCGGCCACGGCAAGGAGCGGCGGCGCAGCCTGTTGCACTTCGCCCGCGTCGAGGCGGTCAAGTCGGCCCATATTCGCCGCGACTTCCCCGATGCCGTCGTCAGCCTGTTGACCATCCGCTTCGAGGGCCGCGACGACGACCCGTCGGGCCGGATCTTCCTGGAGTTCGCCGGCGGCGGCTCGCTGCGGCTCGACGTCGAGTGCATCGAGG
>LUYO01000212.1:0-5080 GCA_001603295.1 Rhodobacterales bacterium Alpha_02 | reverse complement strand
ATCAATCCAATAGCTCAGTCGGAGAAATTATTATAAGTTCTTTTTCTTAGTATAATACACGTAGTTGTATTCACGCATATCTCGACAACCGAATCATCCTTTCTTTACGATTATCGAGCCATGGTTGCGCCATCCAAGACCGGTGCGTCGAGGTCAGTCCATGAAGCCGCACGTTCAGCCGACATCCGAGGAAGTTACCTTCCTCCCCAACGAGATCATCGTCTCCAAGACCGATCTCAAGGGGCGGATCACCTACGCCAATTCCATCTTCTCGCGGATCTGCGGCTACAGTCGCGCCGAGCTGATGAATGCACCGCACTCGATCATCCGCCATCCGGACATGCCGCGCTGCGTCTTCAAGCTGTTGTGGGACCAACTCGGCGAGGAGCGCGAGATTTTCGCCTACGTCAAGAACATGTCCCGCAACGGCGCCTTCTACTGGGTGTTCGCCCACGTGACCCCGTCCTTCGACAACGATGGCAAGGTGGTCGGCTACCATTCCAGCCGGCGCGTCGCGGATCGGCGCGTCCTCGGCGAGGTGATCGAGCCGCTCTACCGGGATCTGCGGAAGATCGAAACCTCGCAGGCGACCGCCAAGGAAGGACTTGCCGCCTCCTTCACGCAGCTCATGAACATCGTGAAATCGAAGGCCGCCAGCTATGACGAACTCATCTTCTCGCTTTGAGGCGTGGGCGCCGGGCGCGGTCATCCTGCTGCTGCTTGCCGGCGCGGCCGGCGCGGTGCTGGCCGATCTGCCGACCGTTGCGCTGGCGCTGATCGCCGCCGGCGCCGTCGGCGCGGCTGTGGCCATGGCGCTGAGCCTGCGCCTCTTCGCGGCTATCGGGCGGTCGATCAGGGTGGCATGCGCCCTCGGCCGGGGCGATTTCGAGGCCCGCAATCTCGTCTTCGATCAGCGGGGCCAGGCCGGCGAACTGGCCGAGGCCATCAACGACATGGCCGACCGCATCGACGCCTTCGTCCGCGAGGCGAGCGCCTCCATGGAAGCCGTGCGCCTCAACCGCTACTACCGGCGCATCCTGCCCGACGGTATGGAAGGCGCCCTCTTGCGCGCCTCGACCACCATCAACGAAGCCACCGACGTGATCGAGGATCGCATCGCCGCCTTCGAGGCATCGACCGATGAGTTCGGCGCCACCATCAATTCGATCGTCCAGAGTCTCGTCAACGCCTCGCATGACATGGGCGGTGCTGCGACCCGCCTCGGCGAGGGCGCCAACTCCACCGACCGGCGCGCCAGCGACGCCGCCTCGACCTCGAGCATGGCCTCCAGCGACGTCCAGCGCGTCGCTCACGCCGCGACGTTGCTCACCAGTTCGGCCCGCGACATCGGCCGGGAGATCGAGCGGTCGGCGTCGATCGCCAAGGACGCCGTGGCGCGCGCCGAGGAGACGCAGCGCATCGTCGCCGGCCTGTCGGATGCCGCCGAGAAGATCGGCGCGGTCATCGGCCTGATCGAGCAGGTGGCCGGCCAGACCAATCTCCTCGCCCTCAATGCCACCATCGAGGCGGCGCGGGCCGGCGAGATGGGTAAAGGCTTCGCCGTGGTGGCACAGGAGGTGAAGCAACTCGCCTCGCAGACCGCCGCCGCCACCGGCGAGATCACCCGCCACATTTCCGAGGTGCAGGCGGCCACCCGCGCGGCGGTCGGCAGTATCGTCGGCATCGGCGGTACCATCGCCGAGATCGACGCCATCACCGCCGAGATGCGCGGCTCCATCGAGGCGCAGATCGCCGCCACCACCGAGATCGCCGACGGCGTCGGCAACGCTTCGGAAGGAACGCGGCAGGTGTCCGACCGGATTTCCGGCATCACCGGCATCGCCCGCGAGACGTCGGAGCTGGCGCAGGGCCTGTTCTCCACCTCGGGCGCGCTGTCGGCCGAGGGCGATCGGCTGGCGGTCACCGTCCGCGACTTCCTGATCCGCCTGCGGCGCGGCCCGCTCGATCGCCGCCAGTCGGCGCAGCGCGTGCCGGGCGGCCATGCCGTCACCCTCACCTCGGCCAAGGGCACCGCCAAGGCGACCTGCGTCGACATCTCGCTGACCGGCGCCCGCTTCAGCGGTTCGTTGCCGCCGGTTGCGGTCGGCGACGATCTGCGCATCACCTCCGGCGAGAAGGACTCCGACATGCCGGCCGTGGTGCGCTGGGTGCAGGGTGACAGCCTCGGCGTCGAGTTCAAGCTCGCCGAGATGAGTCACGTCGCTTCCGAACGGCTGCGCAAGCTGGTGAACCAGGGCAAGGCCAGAGCCGCCGCCTGAGCGGCCAACCTCTTTCCCAACGCCGACGGCGCCGGTCCTCACCGGCGCCGTTTTTGTTTCGGCGCGGCGTCAGGCCCGTTCGAGACGGAGATGGGCGATCTCGCCGAAGCGGCCGACCTCGGCCAGCTTCAGCGTCTTCGGCCCCTTCGCCTCCGGATAGAGCGGGATGCCGCCGCCGAGCAGCACCGGCACGATGAACTGGTCGAGACGGTCGAGGGCGTCGCGGTCGATGAACGCCTGCTGCAGCCGGCCACCGCCGACGATCCAGACGTCAGGCTTGGCGTCAGTGCGGAGATGGGCGATCAGCGCGTCGACGCCGGCCGTCCAGGTCTCGGCATCGTCGGGCAGATCGGCGATCGGCCGGGAAGAGACGACGATCAGGCGCTTGCCGGCATAGGGCCAAGTGTCCATGGCCTTGCGGCAGACCTCGTAGGTGATGCGGCCCATCACCAGCGTGCCGATCTCGGCGTAGAACGCATCATAGCCGGCGTCCTCGGCCGGATAGGGATCGAGGAAGGAAAAGCTGTGATCGGCCGCGGCGATGTAGCCGTCGAGCGTCGAGGCGATATATCCGCGGATCATGGAGCACCTCCGGTTGACACGCCGACACTACGGACGGCCCCGCCCGATGGCGTCAGCAGTCGCTCAGCGGCGGTCGCCGATGAAGTCGCGATGCCGTTGCAGGCGCTTCTCGAGGGCACGCACGGCCAGCGACAGCGACACGGTCATCAGCAGGTAGACGTAGGCCACGACGTTGTAAGTCTCGAAGAACAGGAAGGTTCCCGACGAATAGACCTTGCCGAGCTGCGTCACGTCCTGCACGCCGAGCACCGAGACCAGAGAGGAATCCTTGATCATCGCCACGAAATCGTTGCCGAGCGGCGGCAGCACGGTGCGGAAAGCCTGCGGCAGGATGATTAGGCGGAACACCTTGAAGCGGCTGAGGCCGAGCGCCTTGGCCGCCTCGATCTGGCCGCGGTCGACCGATTGCAGGCCGGCGCGGAAGATTTCCGACAGGAAGGCCGAGTAGGAGATGACCAGCGCCACCACCGCCCGCCACAGGAGGTCGAAGTCGCGGATGCTGGCCGGTTCGAGGAGGCCGATCGCCTGCAGCGGCGCGGTGACGACGTTCCAGAGCGCCACCAGAGCCGGCGCGGCGACGAAGGCCATGTAGAACAGCAGCACCAGCACCGGCACGCCGCGGACGATCTCGACGTAGAAGGTGGCGACCTCGCGCAGCACCCGGTGCCGCGACAGGCTGGCCGAGGCGATGCCGAGGCCGATCAGGCAGGCAAGCACATAGGCGATGACCGTCACGAAGACGGTCACCCAGATGCCGCTTGCCACGGCGCGGAAGATGATGCGGTAGCTCTCGCTCGAGCCGATGACCAGGCCGAAGGCGATCGCCATCAGGATCGCCGCGAACAGCCACCAGGGCAGCTCGCGGCGACGGGTTTCCGTCGGTGTCAAGGCCGGCTCAGTTCTGGCTCTTGTAGTCGTAGAGCCACTTCTTGTTGAGCGCGTCGATGGTGCCGTCGGCCTTCATGGAGGCGATGGCGGCGTTGATCGGGGCGGTGAGGTCGGAGTCCTTCTTCAGGATGAAGCCGAACTCCTCGCGGCCGAGCGGACCGCCGACCACCTTGAAGGCGCCGGGCTGGGCGCCAATGTAGCCGTCGGCCGAGGTGCGATCCATCAGCACGGTGTCGACGTCGCCGGCCTTCAGCGCCTGCACCGAGGCGCCGAAGGTGTCGAACAGCTTGACGCGCGGGTTCTTCTCGTCGCCGTCGAGCACGCTGTAGACCGCGACGTAGAAATTGGTGGTGCCGGCCTGGGCACCGACCAGACCGTCCTTGAGGGCGGCGAAGCTCGGGCCGTCGGTGAAGCGGCTCTCGTCGGCGCGCACCAGCATGAACTGCTCGGAGACCATGTAGGGATCGGAGAAGTCGACCTGCTGCTTGCGCTCGTCGTTGATGGTGATGCCGTCCATGCCGACGTCGAACTGGCCGTCGCGCACCGCCTGGATCATGGCGTCCCAGGAGGTCAGCTTCCACTCCACCTTGGCGTTGAGGCGCTTGGCGATCTCGTTGAAGGCGTCATACTCCCAGCCGATGCCCTCGCCGGACTTCGGGTCGGCGAAGTTGAGCGGCACATAGGCGTTCTCGGTCACCGCGATGATGGTGCGGCCCTGAAGGTCGGGAAGGTCGGCGGCGCCGGCCGCCGGCCCGAAACCGGACACCAGAATCGCGGCGGCGGCAGCCGCCTTCGCAAAAGCCTGCATGAAAGGATCCTCCGTCGCTGAGGTAGCCGGAACGAGATCCCTCCGTCGCCGGCGCGTGACGGCCACTATTGGCCTGTTCGCGCAAGGCTGGCAAGGGCTTATTGACTGGCCGGAGGGCGGAAACGCGGCATCCGGAAAGGCGGCGGGACGGTCAGCCGCGCGTCACCGGCAGCCCTTCCCTCCGCCAGGCGCTGATGCCGCCACCCATGTGGGCTTCCACGGGATGGCCGGCCGATTTCAGCCAGGTGAAAGCCTGCCCCGAACGGCCGCCGGACAGGCAGTAGAGGACAACCGGCTTGCCCTGCGGCAGGTCACCGACCCGCGCCGACAGTTCCGAGAGCGGCAGGTGGATGGCGCCGGGAATGTGACCATCAGCCCATTCGTGCGCCTCGCGCACGTCGACGAGATGGATGGCCTTGCTGTCGAGAAGCGCCTTGACCTCCTGCGGCGGCAGGGTCTTGACGGTGTTGCGGCTGAAGAACGGCATGACGGCTGCTCCGGTCAACGTCTGTGTATATTTATA
>LUYO01000211.1:0-2995 GCA_001603295.1 Rhodobacterales bacterium Alpha_02 | reverse complement strand
GCCGACAGTCTCGAACGCGGCGCCCTCGAAAGCGCCATCGGCGGCCGCGGCATCCGTGCCCGCTACCGGGCGCTCGGTGGCGACGCCGGCCTGACGCCGGCCGACATCTTCGCCGCCGCCGCAGTGGGCAGCGACCCGGCCGCCGTCGCCGCTACCCGCGACACCGCCCGCATCGCCGCGCTGGCCATGGTGGCCGTCCACGCCGTGCTCGAACCCAGGAAGATCGTCGTCGGCGGCATCGTCGGCCGGTTGCCGGGCGTTGTGGAGATGATCCGCGCCGAGCTGTCGGCCGTCAGCCGCCGGCCGATCACTGTCGAGGCGAGCGCCCTCGGTGCCCGGGCCGCGCTGACCGGCGCCGTCGCCATCGCCCTCAACCAGGCGCACAACCTGCTGTTCAGCCCGGCCGACCTGACGATGCCGCTCAGCCTGCCGGCCGCCGCGCGCGGTTAGAGCATCGGACCGAGAAGGGGCATCGCTTTTCGGAGAAATCCGACGCGTGAACAAAAGGCTGGAGCGACAGCCCGGACATATCCGGGCGCCCTTGTTCCAGTCATCATTGAAATTTTAAGTTCGGCATCTTGACGAACTAATTATCGATCGCCATCCTGTTGCAAAAGGGGCGGGCCGGTGGCGGCCGCCGTTCGATGGAGTGCAGGATGCGGATCAACCATTTCCCCACCACCGTGGCGGCGGCCCATGCCGTGGCCGACCGCATCGCCGAGCGGCTGAAGGCCAAGCCGAACCTGGTGCTCGGCCTGGCCACCGGCGTCACCATGGAGCCGGTCTACGAGCGCCTCGTCGCGCGTCACCGGGCGGGCGAGGTCAGCTTCGCCGGCGCGTCCTCCTTCAACCTCGACGAATATGTCGGCCTGCCGCCGAGCGATCCGCGCTCCTACCGGGCGACCATGGACAGCCAGCTGTTCGATCTCGTCGATATCGACAAGACCCGCACCTTCGTGCCCGACGGCCTCGCCACCGACCCGGACGCCTTCGCCCGCCGCTATGAGGCGATGATCCGCGAGGCCGGCGGCATCGACCTGCAACTGCTCGGCATCGGCCGCAACGGCCACATCGGCTTCAACGAGCCCGGCGCCGATTTCGCCGCCCGCACCCGCGTCGTCGACCTCGAGGCCTCGACGCTGGAGGCCAATTCGGCCTTCTTCGGCGGCGCGACGCCGCCCACCCAGGCGATGACCATGGGTATCGGCACCATCCTCGATTCGCGGGAGATCATCGTGCTGGCCACCGGCGCGGTAAAACGCGATGCCGTGCGCGCCGCCCTGACCGGTCCCATTACGCCCGACTGCCCGGCCACGGCGCTGAGGAACCATCCCAACGTCGGCTGGTGGCTCGATGCCGAGAGCGGCGCCGACGTCGCCGGCTGAGAGCGGCGGCGCTGGAGACACGAAAACGGCGGTGCCATTGGCGCCGCCGTTTCTCATTGCCCTTGGGGGTTTATTGCCGCTCAGGCCGCCATGGCCTGCCGGTCGGGGATCTCGATGACGAAGGTGGCGCCGGGCCCGCCTTCCGGGCAGGTGATGCTGCCGCCGTGCGCCTTGACCAGCTCGGAGACGATGGCGAGGCCGAGGCCGGTGCCGCCAGTCCTCACCGAGCCGGCGAAGGGCTTGAACAGCGCCTCGCGCGCCTTCTCCGACAAACCGGGGCCGGTGTCGGAAACACGGATTCTGACCACATTGCCGTTGCGCTCCGCGTCGATGGTGACGCGGCGCACCAGCGGCTCGTCCTTGCACTGCTCCAGCGCCTGCGCGGCGTTGCGGACGAGGTTGAGCAACACGCGGAACAACTGCTCGGAATCGGCGTCGACCTCCAGGTCCTCGGGCACGCCATTCACCCACTCGATGCTGGTATGATGGTTGATGCCCGTCATCTCGGCGACATCGGTGCAGAGCCGCGACAGCGACAAGAGGCGCCGGGACGGCGGCGCTTCCTGCGCCTTGCCGTAGGCCAGCACCGACTGGCAGTAGTTGATCGCCCGGTCGATGGCGGCGACCAGCTTGGGTGCGAAGCGCTGCACCGCCGGGTCGGGGATGGCGGTCAGGCGGTCGGAGATCAGTTGCGCCGAGGCCAGGAGGTTCCTGAGGTCGTGGTTGATCTTGGAGACGGCGAGGCCAAGCTCGACCAGCCGCTTCTGCTGCTTGAACAGCTCCTGGATGCGCTGCTGCATCGCGGCGGCGGCGAACTCGGCGCGGCCGATCTCGTCGGTGCGGCCGCGGTAGCGCACCAGATGCTCGTCGCTCTCGGGCGCCTGCGACCACTGATAGATCGCCCGGCCAAGCCGCCGCATCGGGATCACCATCAGATACTGGATGGAGAAGAACACCAGCACGCCGACGAAGGCGGAGATCAGGAAGGAGACGATCAGCAGCCGGGCGGCGAAATGCAGAAGCTCGTCCCGGAGCGCCGTCTCGGCGAACACCACCTCGATCTCGCCGCCGCCGTCGTAGGTGCCGGTGACGCGGATGGTGCGGTCGCCGCCGAACAGCATGGTGTCGATGGCCTCGGTCACCATGCCGTGCGCCTCGAGTCTGTCGAAGTCGATGCTGCGCGTCACCGTCGGCGGCGTGTCGGCCATGGCGACGAGCTGCTTCATGCCGCTGAGGCGCACGGCGACGGCATAGGCGTCGAGCCGGTTGAGCAGGTCGGCCTGGATGATGCGCGGCAGCGCCGTTTCCGGATAGGTGGTCAGCGTATGCGCCACGATGCCGGCGACGCTGAGCTTGGTTTCAATATAGTTGCGCTGGAAATTGGCGATGGCCGGCACGAACAGCAGCACCTCGGCGAACATCACGAACAGGACCGTGAACACCAGGAGCTTGAATGACAGGTTGAAGGTGTGCCTGGTGGCGAAGGGGGACGCAACGGAGGCGCCGGAGGTGTCGGCCTGGACCATCTTGACGATTCCGAAAAAAGATTGCTCTCTATCTGTCGCTTCGCCGGGAAATTGGAAGAGGCGCGCGACCGAAATAAGGTAGAA
>LUYO01000210.1:0-1045 GCA_001603295.1 Rhodobacterales bacterium Alpha_02 | reverse complement strand
CTACAACGTCTGGGCGAAGGTCGACACCGAGGCGGCCCGCTTCCTGGAATTCGAGAACTACTGGGGCGGCCACGTCAATCTCAACGCCGCGGAGATGCAGTGGATCGTCGACCAGCTCTTCATCGGCAACCGGCTCGCCACCGCCGAGATCACCACCAGCGACGGGATCCGCGTCGACCTGCGCAACATCCGCTCGCCCATCGTCTGCTTCTGCTCGAAGGGCGACAACATCACGCCGCCCCAGCAGGCCCTCGGCTGGATCGTCGACCTGTACGAGAAGGACGAGGACCTCTTCGCCTGCGACCAGACCATCGTCTATGCGATCCACGAGAGCATCGGCCATCTGGGCATCTTCGTGTCCGGCTCGGTGGCCCGGAAAGAGCATGACGAATTCGCCTCCAATATCGACCTGATCGACGTGCTGCCGCCCGGGCTGTTCGAGGCGGTCATGACCCCCAAGACCGGCGAGGCCGCCAGCCCGGACCTGGTCCCCGGAGACTGGATCGTGCGGTTCGAGCCCCGAACCCTGGACGACATCAGGGCCGTCGTCCGGCCGAGCCTGGAAAACGACCGCCGGTTCGCGACGGCCCGCCGGGTCTCCGAAATCAATCTCGGCCTGTACCGCATGACGCTGCAGCCTTTCGTGCAGACCTTCGCCAACGACGCCGTCGCCTCGTGGCTGCACATGACGAATCCCGCGGTGCTTCCCTTCGAGCTCTTCTCCGACAAGAATCCGCTGATGAAGCCCCTCGCCCGGCTCGCCGAGGAAGTCCGCGGAGAGCGCCGGTCCCTGCCGCCCGACAACTGGCTGCAGGAGGTGCAGTCGGCGGTCTCGGAGGGGATCGTCGCCGCCCTTGACGGCTGGCGCGACTGGAGGGACCGGAGCGTGGAGCAGGGCTTCCTGTGGGCTTACGGCTCTCCCCTGCTGCAGGCGCTGGTGGGATTGCGGGCGTCGGATGCGAGCCCGCGCCGGAGGCCTGGCGTCGAGCCGGAGCGGATCGAGTTCATCCGGGGGCGCATCGCCGCCTTCAAGGCCCGCATCGCC
>LUYO01000033.1:5211-8725 GCA_001603295.1 Rhodobacterales bacterium Alpha_02 | reverse complement strand
GTGATGTCCATGCCGGCCAGTTCCAGGGCCTCGCAGGTCTCGATGCCGATGAGCCCTCCTCCCACAATGACCGCCTTTTTCACGGACTTCTCGTCGCGGAGCCGGCGGAGGTAATCGGCGTCCTTCATGGACTGGAGCGTGGTGATTCCCTTGAGGTCCAGCCCCGGGATCGGGGGCATCCTGGGGACGGCCCCCGTGGCGATGATGAGCCGGTCGTAGCCCATGCTTCCGGTCTCGCCGCTTTCCAGACTGCGGTAATGGACGGTGCGGGCCCCGGGATCGATGCCCGTCACCTCGGTCAGGGTCCGCGCGTCGATGGCCTTCGCGTTCAGGTAAAACCGGGGGTCCCGCACGATCCCGGCAGGCGTGCACAGCAGCATGTTCCGGTCGTCGAAGAATCCGCCGATATAGTACGGATACCCGCACGACGCCATGGACAGGTCCGCGTCCTTCTGAAAGATCACCACCTCGGCGCTCTCGTCCAGCCGGCGCGCCTTCGCCGCCGCCTTGGGTCCCGCCGCCGATCCGCCGATGACAACGATCCGTTTCTTCCCTGCCTTCCCGTCCTCTTTCATCGCCGTCTCCTTTCCGATGTCCATGCGGCCGCCGCCCCGCCTTTCCGGCCGCGATGCCGCCGCTTTTCCCGGTGACTAATCATACCGCGCACGCGTCGCTTCATCGCTCAAGGTCGGGGCAATGAGCCGCTTCCAGGCGGGGCTCTCCCATGTCCCGAGGGCCGTGTGCATATCGAGATACTTGGTCGGGATGGGGTGCGTTCCGGCAACCACCCGTACCGGATAGCGCTTTTCGAGAAACGCCACAAACGTTTCGATATGGGGACAGGGAGGATAGCCCACTACGAGGCCCGTGGCCAGATGGATCACGTCCGCTCCGTTTTTCACCATTTCCTCGCCGGCGTATTCGATGTTCCCTCCGGGGCAGCCGTCGCACGTGGTGAAGCCGACCAGTTCGATCTCCCTGCCCGCGTAGATGCTGAACGCCCCTTCCCGGTTCCTCATCGACCGGAGACATTTTCCGCCCGCACAGCGGCNNCATCCTCATCATCATGCGGCCGGGCGGCAAACCCCTTCCCTGCCCGGGACTCCCATGCGCCGCTGCAAACCTGCCCGGCGCCCCGGTGAACGGAGGAAGGCCTGATGTGTCTTTCCTACCCCAAGAAAGCGCGGTCGTCCAGCCTGCAAGAATGCGCGGGGTAAAATGCGGCGAACCGAAGACGGCCCTTCCCCCGGGAAAGATCCCGCGGGCAGGAACACGTTGACAGGCGCGGCACAATTGAGTAACCCCTTATGTCATCGCAGGCATNNCCTCATTTTCGTGGTTTTGTCCGTACTGCTGTTCACGTCGCCTTCCTTTGCCGAGCCATCCGGAAAGCTCGTCATGTTCCATGCGGGAAGCCTTTCGGTTCCTTTTGCCGCCATGGAGAAGGCTTTCGAAGCCAAGTACCCGAAAGTCGACCTGATGCGCGAGGCAAGCGGCAGCAACCAGGCCTGCCGGAAGATCTCGGAGCTCAAGAAACCCTGCGACATCATGGCATCGGCGGATTACACGGTCATCGACAAGCTGCTCATCCCCAAGTTTGCAACGTGGAATGTCCGCTTCGCCACGAACCAGCTCGTTCTCTGCTACACCGACAAAAGCAGATTCGCCGGCTCCATCGGACCGGACAACTGGTACGAAATTCTCCAGCGCAAGGGGGTCGTGTGGGGCCATTCCGATCCCAACCTGGATCCCTGCGGATACCGCTCCCTCATGGTGCTGCAGCTTGCGGAAACGCACTACAAAAAGCCCGGACTTTACAACCGGCTCTTGGCCAACCGCCCGAAGGAGAACATCCGGCCCAAGTCGGTGGAGCTGGTGTCCCTTCTCCAGACGGGGAACATGGACTATGCCTGGGAATACCTGTCCGTCGCCGTTCAGCACGGCCTGAAGTACGTCGTCCTGCCGGATCCGATCAATCTCGGCAACTACAAGTATGACCCATTCTACGAGAAGGCCGTGGTCAAGATCGCCGGCAGCAAGCCCGGAATGTTCATGGACATGAAGGGCGGGTCCGTCACGTACGGCGTAACCATGGTCAAGGACGCGCCGAACCCCGAGGCCGCCCAGGCGTTCATGGAATATCTCCTGGATCCCAACGGGGGTCTGAAAGTCCTGAAGGACATGGGCCAGCCTCCCTTCGTTCCCGCCCGGGTGCCCACGAAGGAGATGAAGGCGACGCTGCCGGCGAAGCTCCAGAAGCTCGTCACCGTCAGCGAATAGGAAAATCATGCGAAAGAAGGAGCCCTTCTTCTGGATCACGCTGTCCTGCGGAACGGTCGTTCTGGCGTTCATCCTGCTGCCGCTCATCCAGATGCTGACGGCTCCTTCTTTCGCCATGCTCGGGGAGACGCTGCAGGACGAAGATGTGCGAAAGTCGATCTGGCTGAGCATTTCCACGGCGGGGGCCGCCGCGCTGATCGCCTTCGTCGTCGGAACCCCGCTGGCCTATCTCCTTGCCCGGTCCGAATTCCCGGGCAAAAAGCTCGTCGAAGCCATCGTCGATCTTCCCATTGTCATTCCCCACCCCGTTGTCGGCATCGCAATCCTCAGCATCGCCGGGAAGGAGCACTGGTTCGGCCAGTTCATGCAGGATCTGGGCATCCGGCTCATGGGAAGCGTCACGGGAATCATCACGGTTCTGACCTTTGTCGGCATGCCCTTCTATATCAACGCGGTGAAGAACGGTTTCGAATCCGTGCCCGAACGGCTGGAAAAGGTATCCCGAAGCCTCGGGGCTTCCATGACCGGCACCTTTTTCCGCATCACCTTTCCCCTGGCATGGAGAAGCATTCTCGTCGGTCTTGTCATGTGCTGCGCCCGGGCAATCAGCGAGTTCGGCGCCGTGGTGATCGTCGCCTACCATCCGATGATCGCACCGGTCATGATCCTGAAAATTGAGCTCGGCGATTTCAGGATCCGGGACGTGGACCTGACCATCGGAAAGAACGAGTTCTTTGTCCTCATGGGACCGACCGGCGCCGGGAAAACCGTCCTGCTGGAGGCGATCGCGGGCCTCGTTCCCCTGGCCGGAGGGCGCATTGTCATCGGGGGGACGGATGTGACGGACCTTCCGCCGGAAAAGAGAGGCATCGGGATCGTGTACCAGGACTATTCTCTTTTCCCCCACCTGACCGTCGAAAAGAACATCACGTACGGTCTCCGTTTTCACCGGATCGGGAAAGCCGGTGCACGCTCGCGGTTCGACGAACTGGTCGAGGGGCTGAATCTCTCGCACCTGCTTCACCGCCACCCGGGAACGCTGAGCGGCGGCGAAGGCCAGAGGGTAACCCTGGCCCGGGCCCTGATCGTAGAGCCTAAAATTTTGCTGCTCGACGAGCCTCTCTCCGCCCTGGATCCGAATTTTCGCGAGGACATGCGGCATAGGCTCGTAAACCTTCACAAAATGTCACGAACGACCTTTCTGATGGTGACCCACGACTTCGCGGAAGCACTC
>LUYO01000033.1:0-5186 GCA_001603295.1 Rhodobacterales bacterium Alpha_02 | reverse complement strand
TGGGAGACCTGCGCATCGATCTCGGCCGTAATGTCGACAACGGCCATCGATACATCGCCATCCGGCCGGAAGACATCGTGCTGAGCAGCGAGCGGCTCGATTCGAGCATGAGAAACGCCTTCGAGGGCACGGTCCGCCAGGTGAGGGATCAGGGCCTCTATTACGAAGTCGTGATGGACTTGGGCGGAATGCCCTTCATCTCCGCCGTCACCAAACGATCCGTTTTTGATCTGCGCATACGCGAGGGGGCGTCCTTGATCGTCTCCTTCAAGGCCGCGTCGATTCACACGTTCTGACGCCCCGGCACGGAACCGACTGAATGGAGAAACGGTTCCCCGAAATCCGCGAGGCGATCAATCCCCGGGAGGTTGCAGAATCAATGAAAATCATGGATCACCTGATTTCCACCCTCGACACGGACGCCCCTGTTCAGGACATCCGCCAGGGCGTATTCCACACCGCCGTCCTGACCAGGAGCTGCGGCCTGGCGGCCACCCTGCCCCGGGACGCCCTGCGCCAGACCCCGCCGCTGGTCCGGGAGCCGGGCCTCCTTCTTGATAAAACAGCGCTGGACCTGGTTCGCCTGGCCTACTCGGACAGCATCCTCGAAGCGGCCATCGGAATGGCCGCCATCAATTCGCTCCTGGACGTCGACGAGGCGGCCTGCATAGAGGTGAACGCCGCCGAGGTGATCCTGGAAAAAGGGGAGGGCCGGAATGTCGCGATTATCGGGCATTTTCCGTTCCTGCCCCGGGTCCGGGAAAGGGCGAAGGAACTGTGGGTCATCGAGAAGAATCCCCAGGAGGGCGACTTTCCGGAGGCCCGGGCGGACGACCTGATTCCCCGGGCGGACGTGGTGGCCATCACGGGGACGGCGCTGACCAATCACACCCTGCCGCACCTTCTTGACCGGTGCGATCCTTCGGCCTTCGTGATCATGTTAGGCGATTCGACGCCCCTGAGCCCGGTGCTTTTCGACTACGGCGTGGACGCCCTCTCTGGAACGATCGTCGTCGATCCGGCGCTGGCCATGCGCTGCGTCAGCCAGGGAGCGAACTTCCGGCAGATCCGGGGAACCCGCAGGCTCACCCTTCTGAAGGGGAAGTGAGGGACGCGCGGCCCTCCGAGAGGGGCGGCCTCCGAACGGCCGGGAACAGCGCCGCGGCGGCGAAGGCCATTCCCGCATCCAGCAGGAAGGCGACGTCGTAGGTTCCCAGGGCGTCCCGCAGCATTCCCCCCGCCCAGTGGGAGAGGATCGCCCCGGCGCCGTACAGGGGCGTCCAGGCCCCGATGACGGTCCCGATCATCTTCCGAGGGAAATAATCCCCGGCACAGGCGCCGTAGATGGGAAAGGTAACGCCGTAGAAGACGGCGAAGACGGCCACCAGTGCGGACAGGGCCGCCTGCCCGGAGCCGGCCGCGACGATCCCCAGGACGGACAGGGCGACACACAGGTTCGAGATCAGGATGGTCCGCCTCCGCCCCAGCCGGTCCGACAAGGGCAGCAGCGTCAGGACACCCAGGACCTGGAACGAACCGTGGATCGTCGCCAGGAAGCTCGCCGCCCCCAGGGAGAGCCCCGCCTGGTCCCGGGCGTAGTCCACCATGAACGTGGTGATCCCGTAGAGGGAATAGGAGATGCAGAGGTAGGAAAGGCCGATCCACCAGAACAAGGGATTCCGGAGGATCTCCTCCCGCAGGCCGCCCGCCGGTGCCGTCTCCGGACCGCTCGCCGAAGGGCCTCCCTTTTCCTCCCCTCCCCAGGGTTCGGTGCCGCAGGATTCCGGGTCGCTGCGGAGGAGAAGGCCGTTGACCGCCACAAGGACCAGGGCGGCCGCTCCCAAGATGGTCCAGGTGTGGCGCCAGCCGAACTGGCTCGCCACCAGGGGAAAGAAGGCGCCGACGGCCGCAAAGCCGAGGCCGTACCCCGTGGAGAGGATGCCGAGGGCGAGACCGCGCCGCCGCGGGGCGAACCAGCGCTGGACGACCGCGAGGACGGGAGTCCAGATCCCCGTGGCCCCCACGCCCACGATCGCGTAAGCCAGGCAGGCGCTCTCGAGGCTCGCTGCCCTCGCCATGAGGAGAACGCCGAGCCCCAGGACGGCGAGGCAGGCCGGGATGACCCGCCGGGCGCCGATCCGGTCGGTGAGCCAGCCCGTCAGGGGCGTCAGGGCGATGTACGTGAACAGGTAGGCGTTGTAGATCGTCCCGCCGGCGGTGCGGCTGAGATCCAGGTCCCGGATCATCTCGGGGAGGACCACGCCGTATCCGAGGCGGACGGAGTAGTTGACGAAGAGGTCCAGGAATCCGGCGCCGAGGATGAGCCAGGCCCAGTGCAGCAGGCTTCCCGGACGGCGGCCGGCCGGGCTCATGAAAAGCTGACTTTGACCGGCTGTTTCTCGGTTTCCGGCGCCTCGAGCTCGAAGAAGTCCGCCTTCTTGAACTCGAACCACGTGGCGACGACATTGGAGGGGAAGGACTCGATGCGGATGTTGAACTCCCGGACGACGGCGTTGTAGGTCCTCCGGGCCCCCTCGATGGCGTCCTCCAGCTCCCGGAGCTGCTGCTGCAGCTGCATGAACTCCTCGCTGGCCTTCAGGTCCGGGTAGGCCTCGGCCACGGCGAAGAGGCCGCGGACGGCCTCGGTCAGGGCGTTCTCGGCCTTCTGCTTTTCCGCCGGGGACGGAGCACCGGCGGCGGCGAACCGCGCCTCCGACAGCTTGTCGAAGAGGCCCCGTTCGTGGGCCGCATATCCCCGGACCGCCTCGGCCAGGTTCGGCACCAGGTCGTAGCGTTTTTTCAGGAGGACGTCGACGTCCGCCCAGGTGGACTCCACGGTGTTCCGGCCCCGGACCAGCGCATTGTAAAGGACGATGCCGGCGACGACGATTGCAACCGCCCCGACGAAGACAACGAACATGAACATGGCTTCCTCCTGAATATGATGGATTTCCTGTCCTGCCTCACTCGCCGATGATCTTGACGAGAGCCCGCTTCCTCCTGCGCCCGTCGAACTCGCCGTAGAAGATCTGCTCCCAGGGACCGAAGTCCAGCTTCCCGGCGGTGACGGCCACGACTACCTCCCGGCCCATGACCTGCCGCTTCAGGTGGGCGTCTCCGTTGTCTTCCCCCGTCCGGTTGTGGCGGTAGCGGGACACCGGCTCGTGGGGGGCCAGCTTCTCCAGCCATTCCTCGTAATCCTGGTGAAGCCCCGGCTCGTCGTCGTTGATGAAGACGGAGGCGGTGATGTGCATGGCATTGACCAGGACCATCCCCTCCCGGACGCCGCTTTTCCGCAGGCACTCCTCCACCGCGGGGGTGATGTTGACGAAGCCCCGCCGGGAAGGTACGTTGAACCAGAGCTCTTCGCGGTATGATTTCATGGATTGCGGTTTCCTCCTCTGATTTGCCGGTTCCGCCGCCCGGACGGCCTGCGCTCCGCGAACGACGTCCGACCTTAGTCCACTTTCCTCCGCGGGCCAAGGGCTTTCTTTCCGGGCAGGAATATTGCACGCCGCCGCTCACACGCCCTATCCGCTCCGTCCCCCGTTGTTCCCCTCCAGGACGGACCGCACGCCCCGGGCCATCTCCTCCAGCCGAAAAGGCTTCTGAAGAAAGCCGTTGCAGCCCCGGTCGAGGATCTCCCGGGCCGCTCCGTCGATGCTGTAGCCGCTGGAAAGCAGGACCCGGACCTGCGGGTCGATCTCCCGCAGGCGGTCGAATGTTTCCCCTCCCGACATGCCCGGCATGATCATGTCGAGGATCACCATGTCGATCCCGTCCTTTTTCTCGTGGTAGACGGCGACGGCCTCCTGGCCGCTCCCCGCGGACAGGACCCGGTACCCCAGGGTCTCCAGCATTTCCCCGGCGACATTCAGGACCAGCCTCTCGTCGTCCACCAGCAGGATCGTCTCGGCTCCCCCCTCGGCGGTCGCCTGCGGGGTCTCTTCCCGGACCACGGCCTTGTGCGACGCCGGCAGATGGATTTCGAAGGTCGTCCCCTCGCCGGGCCGGCTGGTCACGCTGATCGCGCCCCCGTGTCCCTTGACGATCCCGTATACCGTGGCCAGCCCCAGGCCGGTTCCCCGTCCCATCCCTTTGGTCGTGAAAAACGGGTCGAAGATCCGTTCCCGGGTCTCGGCGTCCATGCCGATGCCCGTGTCGCCGACGGAGATCTTCACGTACCGCCCGGGATCAAGGGAAAGCGCTCTTCCATCCTCCAGGACGGCATTGTCCGTCCTGAGTTCAAGCTCGCCGCCCCCCGGCATGGCATGCCCGGCATTCACGCAGAGGTTCATGAAAACCTGCTCCATCTGGGAGCGGTCCACCTCCACGGCCCAGAGGTCCGGCCGGAACGACCGGTGGATGACGATCTCCTTTCTGGTCCTCCCGAACATGTCGGCGGTTTTCCCGACGATGTCGTTCATATCCGCAGGCTTGACCTCGTAGCGGCCCCCGCGGGCAAACCCCAGGAGCTGGCCGGCCAGGCCGGAGGCGCTGACGACCTGTTCCTGGATGTACTGCAGCCGGACGCGGTGGGGATGGTTTTCCGGGAGATCGAGCATCATCAGCGAGGCGTGGCCCTGGATGCCCATCAGCAGGTTGTTGAAGTCGTGGGCGATGCCGCCGGCAAGCGTGCCGATGGACTCCAGTTTCCGGGAGCGGTTGAGCTCCTCCTTCAGCCTCTCCTGCTCTTCCTCCACCCGCTTGCGCTCGGTGATGTCCCGGGTAAAGCCCAGGATTCCCATTGCCTGTCCGGCCTGGTCTCGCAGGAAGGTCACCTTGATTTCGCCCCAGACCAGGCCGCCGTTCTTATGAACGTGCTCCACCTCGATGATTCTGGAGCGGAGGGGATCCCGGTTTCCGCTTTCCTCGGCGGCCCGCTCCTCGGCAAAGATCTGCATGCACTTCTCCAGGGAGGCGGGGGTCAGCACACCGCCCGGCGGCATGCCCAGGAACTCTTCCGCGGTATATCCGAGCATCTCCTCGATGTAGGGACTCACATAGGTGAACCGGAGGTCCAGGTCCGTCGTCCAGATGCCGTCCCGCGCGTTCTCCGCCAGCCGGCGAAATCGCTCCTCGCTGTCCCGGAGGGCTTTCTCCGCGTCCTTTCGCGCTGTGATATCGTGAATGATGGAGTGAAGCAGGTCCTTCCCCTTCACCCGGATCCGGCTGCTGAACGCCTC
>LUYO01000032.1:0-20822 GCA_001603295.1 Rhodobacterales bacterium Alpha_02 | reverse complement strand
AAGTAGAATAAAGAAGATGTAACTATATTATAACGTGTGTTGTTCCCCGCCCGGCCTTTTCTCCGGCACCGTCAGTCCCTGGAAGTTTTCCCGGAGGCATGGCGTGGAGACGAGGCTTTCCTCGCCGAATGGGAACAGGATCGTCCATGTTTTGATGAACGTTTCGGTCGAATTTCGGCCTTCAAAACGTTGTCGGGCCGGCTCAGGCGCTCCGGAAGAACCGCGGAAGCCGGCGGAACAGCCAGGAGATGGGGTGTCGGCGGCCCGTTTGCCGCCCTGTCGCGGCGCTCAGGGCCGGCCGTCTGCTGGCGCCGGACTTGGTATCGGCGTGCCCTCGGTTGGGGCGCGGCGCGTGATCAGAGCCATCGTTTCGGGCATGGCAACTGTGGCAAAAGGGAATGAGTCCGGTCGCGCCGGGCAACGAAGCAGTACGGCGCGGCGCGGCGCAGCCGATCCTGATCGGAAGAAATGACAAGGCGACGCGGCCGTGACGGCGAGCCGCCTCCTGAGCGGCGAAAAAGCTCGGCGGCGCGGGTCGGCCTCGTCCTCTCCGCGCCGGCAAGCGGACCTCAGCCGGCTGGCTTCGCGGCGGCCTTCCTGGCGACCAGCGCCGCCTTGATGGCGGCGCCCCGTCCCTCCTTCACTTGCTGGCGGGCGCGGCCGAACACCAGCGCGTCGTCGGGCACGTCGGTGGTGATCACCGAGCCGGCGGCGGTCAGCGCGTTGTCGCCGATCCTGACCGGCGCCACCATCACCGTGTTGGAGCCGACGAAGACGTCGGCGCCGATGGTTGTCTTGTGCTTGAACACACCGTCGTAGTTGCAGGTGATGGTGCCGGCGCCGACGTTGGTGCGGGCGCCGATCGAGGCATCGCCGATATAGGTGAGGTGGTTGACCTTGGCGCCGCGATCGACGCGGGCATTCTTGATCTCGACGAAGTTGCCGACGTGAACGTTCTCGGCGAGGTCGGCGCCGGGGCGCAGGCGCGCATAGGGACCGACGATCGCCCCGGAGGCGACGCGGGCGCCCTCGAGATGGCTGAAGGCGCGGATCACCGCGCCGGCCGCCACCTCGACGCCGGGCGCGAACACCACGTTGGGCTCGACCAACACGTCGCGGCCGAGCCGGGTGTCGTGGGAGAAGAACACCGTTTCAGGGGCGACCAGCGTCGCCCCGGCCGCCATGGCCTCGTCCCGCGCCCGCTTCTGGAAGATGGCTTCGGCGGCGGCGAGCTGGGCACGGTCGTTGACGCCGACGAACTCGGCCTCGTCGTCGCCGATCACCGCCTCGGCCCTGAGGCCGCGCGCCGTGGCGATGGCGATGGCGTCGGTGAGATAGTACTCACCCTTGGCGTTGGCGTTGCCGATGGCGTCGAGCAGTTCCGGCAACAGGCCGGGCCGGAAGGCCATGATGCCGGAGTTGCAGAGCCGGATCGCCTTGGTCGCCTCGTCGGCGTCCCGTTCCTCGACGATGGCGACCAACCGGCCGCCCTCGACGATCAGCCGGCCGTAGCCGGTCGGCGCGTCGGTGGCAAAGCCGAGCAGCGCGATGTCGGCGCCGGCTCCGAGCCGGCCGATCAGCGCGGCGATGGTGGCCGGCCGGACCAGCGGCGTGTCACCGAACAGCACCAGCGCCGGGCCGTCGTGGCTGGCCAGCGCTTGGCGCGCCGACAGCGCCGCGTGCGCCGTGCCGAGCCGCTCGCGCTGCTCGAACACCTGAGCGTCGGGCGCCGTCTTCGCGAGATGGGCGCGCACCTTGTCGGCGCCGGCGCCGATCACCACCGCCAACCGGTCGGCGCCGCCGGCGCGGGCGCTCTCCAGCACCGCGTCGATCAGCGGCCGGCCGCCGATCGGGTGCATCACCTTCGGCAGGTCGGATTTCATGCGCGTGCCTTCTCCGGCCGCGAGGACGACGGCGAGGCAGGACGGATCGGTCATGGTGGGGCTCCCAAACGATATCGCCGCATTTGGCCGAGGCGCGGGGTGGCGGTCAAGCGCCGACTGTGGCCGGCCGGCGACAGCTTCGGCCGGCCGGCATCGCTTGAGGAGCGATGCGGCGCCCGCCGCGCTGGCGGTGCCGGGGGCGGGCGGCTATCAAGGAGCCAATCAACAGAGATCGAGGAGGCTTCGCATGACCGACCGACTTCCGGAAGACCGGCTGCCGCCGGTGTCGGTCAAGGAGCGTCGCACCATCTACGACGGCTGGCTGACGCTGGAGGTCGCCGTCCTCGAAACCACGGTGCACGGCGAGCGCCGGCTGGTCCGCCGCGAGGTGCACGACCACGGCGACGGCGCCGCGGTCCTCGCCTACGATCCCCATCGCCGCACGGCGGTGCTGGTGCGGCAGGTGCGCGCCGCCGCGCTGCTCGCCGACGGCCGGGGCGTCACGCTGGAGGCGATCGCCGGCATCGTCGACGACGGCGAGGATGGCGAGACGACGGTGCGCCGCGAGGCCTGGGAGGAGGCCGGCGTCGTCGTCGGTAAACTGGATTTCCTCGGCCGCTCCTACGTGTCGCCGGGCGCGCTCACCGAGCGGCTCTGGCTCTACCTCGGCGAGATCGAAGCCGGGGCGGCGCGTGGCCAGGGCGGCGGCCTCGCTGACGAGAACGAGGAGATCGAGGTGGTGGAACTGCCGCTGTCGCTCCTGGCCGAACTGGCCGACCGCGGCGAGCCGCTCGACCTCAAGACGCGATTCCTGATCGAGGAACTGCGCCGCCGCCGGCCCGAGCTGTTCGCCTAGGGCAATTCCAGCAAAAGTGGGAACCGGCAGCCCCGGCAACGCTCCGATCCATCACGGGCAGTCGGCGAGGCGGCCGGCCGGCACGTCGCGGCACAGGCGACGGGCGTCGATCCAGCCGGCGGTGAGCGCCAGGCCGAGCGCGTCGGCGGTGATGGTGAAGGGCTGGAGATGTAGCTCGTAGGTGACGCCGCCGGCGTCGTCGGCCGGCAGGGCCACGCCGAGTTCGCGCGGCGCGCGGCCCTCGGCCAGCCGCAGCGCCACCTCGGCCGCCTTGCGGGCCAGCGCCGCGTGATCCTCCCAGATGGTGGCCGCCTGCTGGCCGCGGGCGATGCGGTTGAGCGTTTCCGGATCGCCGCCCTGGCCGACCACCGCCACCTTGCCGATCAGGCCGCGCTCCTCCAGCACCGAGATCGCCTCGCCGGCGCTGGCGTCGTCCGGCGTCAGCACGGCGTCGACGGCGTTGCGCGTGTCGTCGAGGATATTGCCGAAGGCGCGGCGGGCGTTGAGCGACAGGCCGCCCGGCGTATAGGCCTCGCCGGCGATGCGGATCAGTCCGGCGGTGATCGAGTCCCGCAGCACGCCGAACTGGCCGGCGTAGAGACGGGCGGTCTGCGGATCGTCGAAATCGCCCTTCAGCAGCACCCAGTCGCCGCGCGGCCGCGCCGCGTAGAGGGCGAGCGCCTGCAGCCGGCCGACTTCCTTCTGGTCGAAGCCGACCGAGAACACGCCGTCGAGGCTGATCGGCCGGTCGTAGCCGATCACCGGGATGCCGGCGGCCACCGCCTCGCGGATCGCCGGCTCCAGCGCCCGCTGCTCGACGGCGGCCACCACCAGCGCGTCGACGTCGGCGGCGATCAGCCGCCGCACGTCGAGAATCTGCTTGGCAGCCGACAGCCGCGCGTCCGTTTCGACGACGGCGCCGGAAGCGGCGGCAACGCTGTCGCGGATGGTCTCCGAATCGGTCTTCCACTGGCGTGCGACGTCGCCCGGCCAACTGATGCCGACCAGCGGCGCCGCGTCGGCCGCCGTCTGGCAGCAGAGGAGAAGGGCGAGAACCGGAAGCGCTCTCCGCATGTCGAAGACGTCCCCCGAAAGGCTTTTCCATGGGCGTGCGGACAATAGCCGCGAGACCGGGCGTTGTGAAGGCGAGCCGCCGATGGCTCGACCCAATGATTATCTTTGAAGTCCAAAAAAAGCGTGGACCCGCCCGGAGGCCGTGTGTCAATATCGCGCCGACTAAAGGGACTCAGGGATTTCGGAACCGCGACCGCAGTTGCCGGCGCCGTGCAGCGGATCTTGCATGGCAAGGACGGAAAGCGGTGCCAGAGCCGTGGGGCGGGAGGCCCGCCGGCACTGAGGCAGGGGAGCCAGGCAATCGCCGTCGGGCGGTTGCCTCGGGGGAGAGGACGGGGGACGCCGGCGGACAGCCGTCCGGCACCGGGAGGATAGTCGTCATCATGACCGTGCGTGGAGATGGATCGCGGCGCGCCCCGACAGGCAAGGCCGACAGCGATCACGTCCGGCGACAGAACCGCTCGCTGGTGCTGTCGGCGCTGCGCCGCCGCGAGCCGATCGCCCGCGTCGACCTCGGCGCCGAGACGCGTCTGTCGCCGGCCACCATCACCGCCATCACCGCCGATCTGATCGCCGAGGGGCTGGTCGAGGCGCGCGACGACGAGGCCGAGGGCGGCGAGGCGCAGGCCGAGCCGGCGCGGCGCGGCCGGCCGCGCGTCATGCTGCGGCTCGATCCGACGGCCGGCTACGTGCTGGCGGTGAAGATCTCGCGCGACAGCATCGTGCTGCAGCTCGCCGACTTCGACGGCCGCATCATAGACCGGCAGGAGCCGGTGGTATCGACTTACGAGGAGACGCGCGACAGCTTCCCGCACAAGCTCGCCGGCCTGATCGGCCGCATCGTCGCCGACAACGGCATCGACTTCCGCCAGGTGGCCGAGATCGCCATCGGCGCGCAGGGCTTCGTCGACACCAACACCGGCTCGGTGATGTGGTCGCCGGCCTTCCGCGCCCGCGACATGCGCCTCGTCGAGCCGCTCCGGGCGCTGACCGGCCGCACCTGCATTCTCTCCAACGACGCCAACATGATCGCCCAGGCGTTGCACGAGGCCAATCCGGACGTCTACAACGGCACCTTCGCGGTGATCTTCGTCGACCAAGGCGTCGGCGCCGGCCTGTTCGTCGGCGACCGGCTGCATCACGGCGCCGCCGGCTCGGCCGCCGAGTTCGGGCACATGAACCACCTGCCGGGCGGGGCGCTCTGCCAGTGCGGCCGGCGTGGTTGCCTCGAAGCCTACATCGCCGACTACGCCATCCACCGTCAGGCGCTCGGCCTGCCGGAGGACGCGCCGCCGCTCAGCGTGCGGCCGACCCAGGGCGAGCTGATCGCCCACGAGGCGGCCGCCTATGCCGGCGACGAGGCGATGCTGGCAATCTACCGGCGGGCCGGCGAAACGCTCGGCTATGGCCTCGCCCGGCTGATGGCGCTGATCAATCCCAGCCGCATCGTGCTGACCGGCGGCTCGGTGCGCGCCTATCCGCTGTTCGAGACCGGCATGAAGGCGGCGATCGAGGCGGCGCTGGTCGAGGACCTCAGTCGCTCGACGGTGATCGAGACGCTGCCTTGGCAGACCGACATGATCATGACCGGCCTGATCTCCTACATGCTGACCCGGCTCGACCGCGAGGTGTTCGCCAACCCGGCCGAGGCGCGACGTTTCCGCATCGCTTGAACCCTATTCGGCGGCGAGTTTCGGCTCCGGCGTTGCCGGCTCCTCGTCGGTGAGGCCCATGGCCTCGGCGGCCGTGAGTTCACCGGACAGCAGCCGCTCGATGTGGCCGCGTGGCTTGGCGAGACCGGCCAGCGCCAGATAGGCGACCGGCGTCAGGAACAGCGTGAAGATCGTCGCGAAGCCGAGGCCGCCGACCAGCACCCAGCCGAGGGCGACGCGCGCCTCGGCGCCAGCGCCGAAGGCCAGCACCAGCGGCACGGCGCCGACGATGGTGGCGATCATGGTCATCACCACCGGCCTCAGGCGGATGCGGGCCGCCGCGCCGATCGCCTCACGGACGCTGCGGCCCTCGTCGCGCAGCTGGTTGGCGAACTCGACGATCAGGATACCGTTCTTGGCCATGATGCCGACCACCATCACCAGGCCGATCTGGCTGTAGATGTTGAGCGTGCCGCCGGTGAAGCGGATGGCGAACACGGCGGCGGCAAGGCCGAAGGGCACGGTGGCGATGATAATCAGCGCCGCCACGAAGCTCTCGAACTGGGCGGCCAGCACCAGCAGCACCACCACCAGCGCGAAGCCGAAGGTGGTGGCGAGGCCGGCCGATGTCTGGGCCAGCGCCGCCGCCTCGCCGGTCTGCCGGATGCCGTAGCCGGCCGGCAGCACCGAGGCGGCCACCTCGTCGGCCACCGCCATCGCCTGCCTGAGCGCCACGCCGGGGGCGGGATCGACGGAGATCGGCACCGCCCGCTGCTGGCCGTCGCGGGAGAGGCCGGGCGCCGTCGAGCCCTCGACCAGCGTGGCGATGGCGCTCATCGGCACCATCCGCTTGTCGGCGGTCCTGAGGAAGACGTTGGCGAGGTCGGTGGGATCGTCGATCGGGTTGGCGGTGGAGACCAGCTTCACCGGGATGATGCGGTCGCCGACCGACACGTCGGCCACCTCGCGGCCGTCGAGCACCGCCTGCAACGCCTGGGCGAGACCGGTGACGGGGATGCCGAGGTCCTGCGCCCGGTCGCGGTCGATGCGCACGGAGAGCTGCGGCTGGGTCGGCTGGTAGTCGAGCGTGGCGCCGCGCACCTCCGGCCGCGCCTCCAGCGCCTTGATGAAGGCGTCGCCGACCTTGGACAGGCCCTCGAAGTCGGGACCGATCAGCGACAGGCGAAGACCTTGGCCGCCGCCGCGAATGCCAAGCGAGTTGGAACTGAGCACCCGCGCCTGGATGGCGGGGATGGCGGCGAGCTTGGCGTTGATCTCGGCGGCGATCGCCGCCTGGCCGCGCGCCCGCTGCTCCCAGGGGGCGAGCGTCACCATCATGAAGCCGGAGTTGGTGTCGCCGCGGCCGGCGATGGCGAAGCTGGCCGTCGCCTCGCCGCTGTCGAGATAGGGCTGGACCACGGCGGCCACCTTGTCCATCTGCCGGCCCATGGCGTCGATGGAGATGCCGGACGGGGCGGTGATCATCAGCGTCACCGATCCCCGGTCCTCGCGCGGCGTCAATTCGCTCGGCAATCCCTGGAAGACGATCCAGGCGACGGCGCCGAAGGCGACGGACAGGGCGGCGACGATGAGCGGCGCCGCCAGCGCCGCGTCGAGCAGCCGGCCGTAGAGAGCGGCGAGCGGCCGGCCGACGGCACCGAGGAGGCGCGGCATGATCGCCCGCTTCTGCGTTTCCTCGGCCGGCAGGATGGTGGCGGCCAGCATCGGCGCGAAGGTGAGGGCGGTGAAGCCGGAGATGGTGACGGCGATGGCCAGCACGAAGCCGAACTCGCGGAACAGGCTGCCGGCCGTGCCGGGCAGGAAGGAGATCGGCACGAACACGGCGGCCAGCGTCGCCGTGGTGGCCAGCACGGCGAAGAACACCTCCTCGGTGCCGAGCACCGCGGCGGCGCGCGCCTTCATGCCCATGTGGCGGCGGCGGACGATGTTCTCCAGCACGACGATGGCGTCGTCGACGACGAGGCCGGTGGCCAGCACCAGGGCGAGCAACGTGACGATGTTGATCGAGAAGCCGGTGAGCCACATGGCGGCCAGCGTGCCGATCAGCGACACCGGAATGGTGATGGCCGGGATCAGCGTCGCCCGCCAGTTGGCGAGGAACAGGTAGATGACGGCAACGACGATGACCACGCCGAGGCCGAGCGCCAGGATCACCTCGTGCAGGGCGCCGTTGATGAAGCGCGCCTCGTCGGAGGTGATGGCCAGCGTGACGCCGTCGGGCAGCGTCGGCTTCAGGCTGTCGACGACGCGGGCGACGTCGTTGGAGATCTGGATCGAGTTGGAGCGGGCGGCGCGGACGATGCCCATGCCGATGCCGGCCTTGCCGTTGATCTTCAGCTGCGAGGTGCCGGTATCGGGGGCGAGCGTCACCGTGGCGACGTCGCCGAGCCGCGTCCGGGCGTCGATCAGCAGGTTGGCCATGCCGGCGGCGTCGGTGACGCGGGCGTCGGCGCGCACCACCAGGCTGAGGTCGCGGCTGGCCAGCGCCCCGGCCGGGCTGTCCATCGACACGGTGGCCAGCGTCTGCGTCAGATCGGCGACGGTGAGGCCGCGCGCCGCCAGCGCCGTCTGGTCGATGTCGACGCGGAAAATCGGCTCCTGATCGCCGAACACCTGCACGTCGGCAACGCCGTCGACAGCGGCCAGCGCGTCGGCGATGCGGTCGTTGACGAGGCTGGTCAGCTCCTCCAGCGACACCCGGTCGGAGGTGACGGCGAGGCGGATGATGGCGTCGCCGTCGGCGTCGGCCTTGACGATCTGCGGTTCGTCGATGCCGTCGGGGAGCTGGTTGCGGATGCGGCTCACCGCGTCGCGGGTGTCGTTGGCGGCGACGTTGAGGTCGGTGCTGCCGGAGAACTCGATGGTGACGCGCGACCGGCCGAAGCTCGACCGGCCGGAGATCGAGGTGACGCCTGCGACGCGCGATACCGCCGATTCCAAGCGGGCGGTGATGTCGGTGTCGATGGTCTCCGGTGCGGCGCCGCTGTAGCCGACGCTGACGGTGACCACCGGGCGGTCGACGTCCGGCAGTTCGCGCACTTCGACGTCGCGATAGGCGGCGAGACCGGCGACGATGATCAGCGCGTTGACCACCAGCGCCAGCACCGGCCGGCGGACGAACAGGGCGGTGAGGGCGTGGCTGCGGCCGCTCATGGCTTCGATCCCTCGGCGTTGCCGGCAACGCGCTCCGGCTCGCCGGCCGTGCGGACGGGTGCTCCGGCCCGCACCGCCTGCACGCCCTCGACCACCACGAGGTCGCCGGCCGCAAGCTCGCCGCTGACCAGCACCGTCTCGGCGTTGCGCTCGACGATGCCGACGCCGACGCGCCTCGCCTTGCCGTCGTCGACGATCCAGACATAGGCGCCGTCGCGGTCCCACTGCACCGACGGCGCCGGCACGGCCGTCTCGGCGACGCCGGGGAAGCGGACGGTGACGGCAAAGGACATGCCGGGCCGGAGCAGGTCGTCGGCGTTGGCGACGGTCGCCTGCGCCACCAGCGTGCGGCTGTCGGCTTCGATGCGGCTGCCGAGGGCGCTCACCTTGCCGGAAAAGCTGGTACCCGGCTGCGACGGTGTTGCCACCTCCACCGGCTGGCCGACGGCGAGACGGGCGGCGAAGGCCTCGGGCACGCGGAACTCGACCTTGATCTCCGAGCGGTCGTCGATGGTGACCAGCTCCGTCGAGCCCGACACCATGTCGCCGACCTCCACCGAGGTAAGGCCGACCATGCCGGAAAACGGTGCGGCGATGGTGCGGCGGTTAAGGGCGAGTTCGGCTTCCTGAAGGGCGAGGCGGGCCTTGGACAGCTCGAAGCGGGCGGTGTCGCGCTCGGCGGCGGAAATCGCGCGGGTCTCGGCCAGCCGGTCGTTGCGGGTGGCGCGGGCGTCGGCGTCGGCAAGGGCGATCTTCGCCTGCTCCACGGCGATCTTCTCGCTGTCGTCGTCGAGGCGGATCAGCGTGGCGCCGGCTTCAACGTGCTGGCCTGAGGTGAAGGCGATCTCGGTCACCATGCCGGTGGCGCGCGGAAAGAGGGCGACGGTGCGCGCCGCCTCGGCGGTGCCGATGGCGCCGACGCGGTTGGCGGTCTCGGCCATGACGACCGGTGCGGTGACCACCAGCGCCGCCCGGACACCCGAAGCCCCGCCCGAAGCACCACCGGCCGGATTGCCGTCGCCGCGACGGGCGCCTTTGGCCGGCGGCGTGGCGGCCGCCGCGCTGTCGGCGGTGGCGAGGAAGGCCCAGCTCGGTAGCAGCGCTTCCGGAACGCCGGCGGCGGCCAGTCGCGGCCGCGCCCCCGGATCGACGGCGCCCCAGACGGCGACGCCGGCGAGGGCCAGCAGCAGGGCGAGCGCCAGTTGTTTCCAGAAGGCCATGGGTCCGGGCTCCGTTGCGGCGATGTAGCCTCAGGGATAATCCGGAAAACTAGGGATACGAAAGCGGCGAAAGTGTACGCAAGTGTATCACACTAAAGTCTAGGTCGCCATCAGGCCGGCCGGCGCCGCAGCCAAGGCCGCGTGCCGGTCGGCGGCTCGGGCAGGGCGCCCGGCTGGTAGTGCAGGTCGGGCGAGGGATCGCGACCCTCGGCGAGATAGCGGCGCGTGGTGGCGTGGCTAACCTCGAAGGCGGTGAAGCCGACGCGCCGCATCAGTGGTATCTCGTCGATCAGCACGTCGCCGACCGCCCGGATCTCGCCCGCAAAGCCTGCGCGGACCAGGCGGGCGGCGTGGCTGAAGCCGCGGCCGTCGGCGTATTTCGGGAAATCGACGGCGATGACGACAAGGCGATCGATCAGCGGCAGGACGTCCTCGAAACGGTCGGCTGGCCCGAACAGGAGACCCAGCCGGCGGTTGCCGGCGCCGTCGAGCGTCGCCGGCAGCGCCGCGAGCGGCAGGATCAGCCCGTCACCGCCGCTGTCCGCCTCGACAATCGCGAAGTCGTTGGGCTCGAAGCGGCCGTTGCGGAAAACGTCGGGCGTCGAGGCGCGGAGGGGGACGGGCGCGGCGGCGGCCATGGATCAGGCTCCAGAGTGGGCTGGGTCGGACGCCCGGCCGAGGTGGATGCCGCATTCGGTCTTGCCGCGGCCGCGCCAGCGGCCGGCCCGCTCGTCCTCGCCCGGTCGTACCCGGTCGGTGCAGGGCAGGCAGCCGATCGACGGATAGCCGTCCTCGACCAGCGGATGCGGCGGCAGGCGGCGCGCCTCGCGATAGGCGTCGATGCGCGCCCGGTTCCAACCGACCAGCGGGTTGACCTTGATGCGGCCGTCCTCGGCCTCGAACGGCGGCAGGCTGGCCCGCGTGCCGGCCTGGTAGCGCTTGCGGCCGGAAATCCAGGCGGCATAGGGCTGGAGCGCCGCGGCGAGCGGTTGCACCTTGCGCACGTCGCAGCAGGCATCCGGCTCGCTCATCCAGAGGGCGCCGGCCGGGTCGGCGGCGACGAGGGCGTCGGCATCGGGTCGGATGGTGCGGACGCCGGTGAGGCCGAGCGCCTCGACCAGCGTGTCGCGATAGGCAAGCGTCGCCGGAAACAGCTTGCCGGTGTCGAGGAAGATCACCGGTAGGCCGCGATCGAGGTCGGCGATCATGGCCAGCAGCACGGCGCTGTCGGCGCCGAAGCTGGAGACCAGGGCGATTTTCCCCTTATAGAGATCGAGAGCGGCAGCGATGATCGCTTCTGCCGCCGCGCCGTCGTGCCGGGCAGCGAGCCGTTGTGCCTCCTCGGCGAGCCCGTCAAGCGCCATAGAGCGCCTCCTTGAACGGCGCCTCGCCCAGCCGGCGATAGGCGGTGAGGAAGGTCTCGTCGGGCGAGGCGCGCAGCTTCAGGTAGGTATCGACGACCGTCTCGACGGCGTCGACGATCCCCTCCGAGGAGAAGCCGGGGCCGATGATGCCGCCGATCGCCGCGCTTTCGTCCGGATTGCCGCCGAGGCTGATCTGGTAGAACTCCTCGCCCTTGCGGTCGACGCCGAGGATGCCGATGTGGCCGACGTGGTGGTGGCCGCAGGCGTTGATGCAGCCGGAAATCTTGATCGACAGCGGCCCGATCTCGTCCTGCCGCTCCGGCGCGCCGAAGCGCTCGCTGAGCCGCGAGGCGATCGGGATGGAACGGGCGTTGGCCAGCGCGCAATAGTCGAGGCCGGGGCAGGCGATGATGTCGGTGATCGACCCGGCGTTGGCGGTGGCGAGCCCGGCCGCCTTCAGCGCTTCGTAGACCGCGGGCACGTCGTCGAGGGCGAGGTGCGGCAGGATCAGGTTCTGCTCGTGGCTGACGCGGATCTCCGAGAAGGCCCAGCGCTCGGCAATGTCGGCCACCGCCTCCATCTGATCGGCCGAGGCATCGCCGGGAATGCCGCCGATCGGCTTCAGCGAGATGGTCAGCGAGGTGTAGCCCGGCGCCTTGTGAGGGTGGAGGTTCTGCCGCGCGAAGCGGTCGAGCGCCGGATCGGCGGCGCGGGCGGCATCGAACTTCGCGGAGACCGCCGGCCGGTCCTCGAAGGCGGGCGGCGCGAAATAGGCACGGATGCGCTCCGCCTCCTCGGCCGGCAGGCCGAGCACGCCGCCGCGGATGGCGTCGAACTCCTCCTCGACCATGCGGCGGATCTCGTCGATGCCGGTCTCGTGGACGAGAATCTTGATGCGCGCCTTGAACTTGTTGTCGCGCCGGCCGAACAGATTGTAGACGCGCAGGATGGCGTCGACATAGGCGAGGATGTCGGCCTCCGGCACGAAGGGATTGATCTCGCGGGCCAGCATCGGCGTCCGCCCCTGGCCGCCGCCGACGTGGACGCCGAAGCCGATGCCGCCGTCCGGCCCCCGCTTCACTTCAAGGCCGATGTCGTGCAGGCGGATGGCCGCCCGGTCGTGGGCGGCGCCGGTCACCGCGATCTTGAACTTCCTCGGCAGGAACGAGAATTCCGGATGCAGCGACGACCATTGCCTCAGGATTTCGGCATAAGGGCGCGGATCGTCGGCCTCGTCGAAGGCGGCGCCGGCGAAATGGTCGGCGGTGACGTTGCGGATGCAGTTGCCGGAGGTCTGGATGGCGTGCATCTCCACCTCGGCCAGCTCGGCGAGGATGGCCGGCACGTCCTTGAGGGCCGGCCAGTTGTACTGCACGTTCTGCCGGGTGGTGAAGTGGCCGTAGCCCTTGTCGTACTTGCGGGCGATGTGGGCGAGGCGCCGCATCTGCGAGGGCGACAGCGTGCCATAGGGAATGGCGATCCGGAGCATGTAGGCGTGCAGTTGCAGGTAGACGCCGTTCATCAGCCGCAGCGGCTTGAACTCGTCCTCGCTGATCTCGCCGTTGAGCCGCCGTTGCACCTGGTCGGCGAACTGGGTGACGCGCTGGCGCACGAAGGTGGCGTCGAATTCGTCGTAGCGATACATGGCGGCCTCCTTCTCAGGCGATATCCGGCCGGTGGTCGGACTTGACGGTGGGGCCGAAGGCGCGGATGCGCTCGCGCAGCCGCCGCGGCACGATGTGGCCGTCCGTCACCACGACGGGGATCGGCATGGCGTCGAGCACCTTCGACGCCTCGACGTCGGCCTTGGCGGCGATCGCCGTCGCGGCGAGATGGTCGGCGTCGTCGATCACCTCGGCGGCGTCGACGTCGGCCACCCAGTCGCCGCCGGCGGTGCGGTAGACGACGTCGCCGTCGAAAAGGCGATTGGCGGTGAAGATCTCGGGCATGGGCGCTCCGGCGTCCGGCAGTGACGGTCCTGACCGAACTCATAGTCGATCGCTCCGCCGAGGGCCTGCGTCATCGTTTCAAAAAGCAGGGCGGCGGCGGAAAAAACATCCCGCCGCCGGCCGAACATTGAAAGCCTACAAAGACAATAGCCTATTTTCCGCGCAAAGACGGCCTTTCAGAGGCTGTCGAGCAGCTTGAACCAGCTCATGGCGGCGACCAGCGTCGGCCAGCGGAGCAGCGGTCCGCCGGGAAAGGGCGTCACCGGCACCTTGGCGAACACGTCGAACCGGCCGAGCGTGCCGCCCACCGCCTCGGCGATGACATGGCCGACGAAGGGCGCCAGCATGACGCCCTGGCCGGAATAGCCGGCGGCGATGAAAACGTTGGGCTTCGGCCGGCGGATGAACGGCATGCGGTTGAAGGTGATGCCGAGCGTGCCGCCCCAGGCGTGACTGATCGGTACGCCGGCAAGACGCGGATAGACGCGGGCGAGATGCGGCCGCACGAAGGCGGCGATGTCCTCGGGAAAGTCGTGGCTGTAGGTCTCGCCGCCGCCGAACACCAGCCGCCGGTCGGGCGTCTGGTGCCAGTAGTAGACGACGAAACGGCTGTCGCTCACCGCCTCCTCGCCGGGGATCAGCGTCTCGTCGAGCGGCTCGGTGGCGACGACGAAATTGTTGATCGGCAGCACGCGGGCGTCGGTCTCGGCGTCGAGGCCGCCGAGATAGCCGTTGCCGCAGAGGATCACCGTGTCGACCATCGCCTCGCCGAGGGCGGTGACGACGATCGGCTTGACGCCATGGCGGATCATGGTGACGCGGCTGTCCTCGTAGAGCGTCGCGCCGGCGGACACCGCCGCCCGGGCGAGGCCGAGGGCGAATTTCAGCGGGTGCAGCTTGCCGCCCTCAGGGTCGAAGCTGGCGCCGTGGTAGATATCGGTGCCGATGCGCCGCGCCGTCTCGTCCCTGTCGAGGAACGCCTTGTCGATGCCCCATTTCGTCCTGAGGTGATCGACGTGGCGCTTCTCCGCCTCCACCCGGCGCGGTTTGTGCACGGCGTGGATCAGGCCGGGGCGAAAGTCGCAGTCGATAGCGTTGTCGAGGATCAGCCGGTCGAGATGGCCGCGCGCCTCGTCGGCGAGCCGCATGAGGTCGCGCGTTGGCCCCTCGCCGATGCGGGCGGCCAGCCAGTCGGGGTCCTGCCGCTGGCCGGGATGCACCTGGCCGCCGTTGCGGCCCGAGGCGCCCCAGCCGATCTTGTTGGCCTCGATCACCACCACCTTGTAGCCGGCCTTGGCCAGCGACAGCGCGGCCGCGAGGCCGGTGTAGCCGCCGCCGACGATGGCGACGTCGGCCCGGACATGGCCCTTCAGGGCCGGATAGGCCGGGATGTCGCCGGCCGAGGCGGCATACCAGGAGGCGACATGCGGGGCTCGCCCTTCGGCGGGCATGAAGGTCGGCGCGGAGAACATGCGGGATCGGTCTCGAGAATCGTCTTTTCCGCCCGCACCATAGCTGAAACGGCCGGGGCTGCATGTCCTAAGTTTGGGCAGGCTCAGCCTATCAGGCCGTCGCGCTTCAGATCGGCGTGCGTCATGTCGAGCGTCAGCGCGGCGAGGCGGATCAGCTCGTCGGCCTCGTCGTGGCTGAGCACGAAGGGCGGCGCGATGACCATGGTGTCGTGGACGTGGCGCATGACGAGGCCGTTGCGGAAGGAATGCTCGCGGCAGCGGAGGCCGATGCTGCCGTTGCCGGCGAAGCGCCGGCGCGACGGTTTGTCCGGCACCAGCTCCAGGGCGCCCATCAGGCCGGTCATGCGCGCCTCGCCGACCAGTGGATGGTCGGCAAGTGTCAGCCAGCGCTCGCGGAGATAGGGGCCGATGTCGTCGCGGACGCGCTCCACCAGCTTCTCCTCGCGCAGGATCTTGAGGTTGGCGATGGCCGCCGCCGCGCAGACCGGATGCGCCGAATATGTGAAGCCGTGGTTGAACTCGCCGGTGTCCTCGATCACCGCCGCCACCTTGTCGGAGACCAGCACGCCGCCGATCGGCAGGTAGCCCGACGACAGGCCCTTGGCGATCGGCATCAGGTCCGGCTTCACCCCGAAATGCTCAGAGCCGAACCAGTTGCCGAGCCGGCCGAAACCGCAGATCACCTCGTCGGAAACGAGCAGGATATCGCGCTCGCGGCAAATGCGGGCGATCTCCGGCCAGTAGCTGTCGGGCGGAATGATGACGCCGCCCGCTCCCTGGATCGGCTCGGCAATGAAGGCGGCCACCTTGCCTTCGCCGATCGCGTCGATCGCCTCTTCGAGTTCGCGCGCCGCCTTGACGCCGAAGTCGGCCGGCGAGAGGTCGCCGCCCTCCTCGAACCAGTAGGGCTGGCCGATGTGGCGGATGCCGGGGATCGGCAGCCCGCCCTGGGCGTGCATCGGCGTCATGCCGCCGAGCGAGGCGCCGGCCACCGTCGAGCCATGGTAGGCGTTGCGGCGGGCGATAATCACCTGCTTGTCGGGCCGGCCGAGCGTCGCCCAGTAGGTGCGAACGAGGCGCAGCACCGTGTCGTTGGCCTCCGAGCCCGAGCCGCAGAAGAACACGCGGGAAAAGCCGTCGGGCGTCACTTCGGAGAGCAGTGCGGCCAGTTCGGCGGCCGGCGGATGCGTCGTCTTGAAGAAGGTGTTGTAGTAGCTGATCTCGGCCATCTGCTTCTGCACGGCCTCGGCGATCTCCGGCCGGCCATGGCCGATGTTGACGCACCACAGGCCGGACATGCCGTCGAGGATGCGGTTGCCGTCGCTGTCGGTCAGCCAGACGCCCTCCCCCTTGACGATGACGCGCACGCCGCCGGCGTTGAGCGACCGCGTGTCGGAAAACGGGTGCAGGTGGTGCGCCGCGTCGAGGGCGCGGTAGTGGGCGGTCGGATAGGCGTTGTGGGTGAGCATGGAAGCCTCGGGGTGGGCGGATGGGAAACGGCGAGTGGCCCTGGTGTCAGAGGGCTTTTTGCAGCGGTTCGATGCGGTCGAGTTCGGACGACAGCGCGTCGGTGGCCGTCTCGATGGCGTAGCGCTGCTGGATGTTCATCCAGAACTCCGGACTGGTTCCGAAATAGCGGGCGAGCCGGACGGCGGTATCAGGCGAAAGCTCCACCTGTTCGCCGGAAAGCCGCTCGATGCGCGTTCTCGGGACGCCGACGGCGCGGGCGACCGCGCCGGCCGTGAGGCCGAGCGGCAGCAGGAACTCCTCCCTGAGGATCTCGCCGGGATGGATCGGCGGCAGTTTGGTCATCGCCTCACCTCAATGATAGTCGACGAACTCGACATCGACGGGTCCCTCTGGCGTCCAGCGAAAGCAGAGCCGGAACTGATTGTTGACGCGGATCGAATGCCAGCCGGCCCGATCACCCTTCAGCAATTCGAGCCGGTTGGCCGGCGGTGCGCGCAGATCGTCGAGCGTCTGCGCGCTGTCCAGCATCACGAGCTTGCGCCGGGTGACCGAGAGGAGATCAGCCGGAAAGCCTTTCGGAGCCTGCCGGCCGAGGATCGAGGCCAGCCGCCCGTCTCGAAAGGATCGGATCGCCATTCAGCATCCATGTCTATGTATCATTCCGTGATACATCCTGCAATCGATCGGGCGACCTCCATCCTCACACCGCCAGCAAGAGGTGCTGCCGCTCCCAACTGGAGATGACGTTCATGAAGGTCTCGTATTCCTGCTGCTTGATCGCCCGGTAGGTGGCCATGAAGCGCGGGCCGAACACCTCGGCGAGGTCGTCGCTGTCCTCGAACAGGGCCAGCGCCTCGAGAAGGCCGCGCGGCAGGCCGAACGGCAGGTCGCGGGCCGAGCCGTGGATCGGCTCCTCCGGCGTCAGCCGCTGCTGCATGCCGAGAAGGCCGCAGGCCAGCGAGGCGGCGATGGCGAGGTAGGGGTTGGCGTCCGACGACGGCACCCGGTTCTCGACGCGCCGCGAACTCGGCCCGGAATTCGGCACGCGAATGCCGACGGTTCGGTTGTCGTAGCCCCAGTGGACGTTGATCGGCGCCGCCGTGCCGCGCGTCAGCCGCCGGAACGAATTGACGTAGGGCGCGAGGATGCACATCACCGCCGGCAGATACTTCTGCAGGCCGGCGATGAAGGAGAAGAAGGCCTCGGTCGGATTGCCTTCGTCGTCGGAGAAGATGTTGCGGCCGGTTTCGATGTTGACCACCGACTGGTGGATGTGCATGGCCGAGCCCGGCTCGCGGCTCATCGGCTTGGCCATGAAAGTGGCATACATGCTGTGCCGGAGCGCCGCCTCGCGGATGGTCCGCTTGAAGGTGAACACCTGGTCGCCGAGGGCCAGCGGGTCGCCGTGGCGGAGGTTGATCTCCATCTGCGCCGCGCCCTCCTCGTGGATCAGCGTGTCGATCTCCAGGCCCTGCTTCTCGGAGAATTCGTAGATGTCGTCGAACAGGTCGTCGAACTCGTTGACGTGCTGGATCGAGTAGGACTGCCGGCTGGCCTCGGCGCGGCCGGAGCGGCCGATCGGCGGCTCCAGCGGATAGTCGGGATCGAGGTTCTGCTTGACGAGGTAGAATTCGATCTCCGGCGCCACCACGGCCCTGAGCCCCTCGCGCTCGTAGAGGCCGACGATCCGCCTCAGGAGCTGGCGCGGGCCGAGGTCGAAGGCGCGGCCGTCGCGGTGGAAGGCGTCGTGGATGATCTGCGCCGTCGGCTCCGACGCCCAGGGCACGGCGGTCAGCGTCGAGAAGTCCGGCTTCAGGAACACGTCGCCGTCGGAGGGGTCATGCTGGAAGCTGTCGTCCTCCAGCGGATACTCGCCGGTGATGGTGGTGGTGAACACCGACGACGGCATGGCCATCACGGTTGACGAGAAGAACTTGTCGGCCGGCATCAGCTTGCCGCGGGCGACGCCGGCGAGATCGGGCGTGATGCACTCGATATCCTCGATGCCCCGCTCCTTGAGCCAGGTCTTGGCCTCGGCGAGCGTCTCGACGCCCCGCTCGGCTTTCCGTTCGCCGACCCTCGGCGCGTCCTTGGGCTCGGTCGAAATCAGACTCATGATCGCTTTCTTTCGTTGCTGGCGCACGAAGGCGGGAGCCTCTTCCATCCCGCCCGTCCGAACGCGCGCCTTTGTGTTTCGGAAAATGCAGACCCCTTATTTGTGATGACATTTTCTGGGCCGCGCAATCGCCTTTTCGCCGGGGCGTCGGCGGCGGCCGTCGTCGGCTGATGACAAAATGCCACGGACCGGAAAACAGGCAGCAACCAGTTGTGGTCCTTTCGCCGCTGTGCATTAATGCCGCCAGCCCACGCGTGCGTAGAACGCCGGATCGGTCCGAGCGCTTTCTACCCAAAAACGATTTCTGGAACGGCCGTCCGCGAGGCATCGCAATTTCAAATGCCACGACGGGACGGGCCAAGCAGGGGACAACGAGCATGACGAAAATGGTGAGACAGCGTCTTCTGGGTGCCGCCGCGCTGACGGTCGCGCTCGCGACGGGCGCCGTGGCCCAGGACAAGGTGGTCAACGTCTACAACTGGTCCGACTATGTCGACGAATCCGTGCTGGAGGAGTTCACCAAGGAGACCGGTATCAAGGTGGTCTACGACGTGTTCGACAATCAGGACATCGTCGAGACCAAGATGCTGGCCGGCGGCTCGGGCTACGACGTGGTGGTGGTGACCGGCCCGTTTCTGGCCCGCCAGATCGCCGCCGGCGTCTACCAGCCGCTCGACAAGTCCAAGCTGCCCAACCTCGTCAACATGTGGCCGGAGGTGACCAGCCGCGTCGCCGAATACGATCCCGGCAACCAGTATGGCGTCGACTACATGTGGGGCACCACCGGCATCGGCTACAACGTCGAGAAGATCAAGGCGATCATGCCCGACGCGCTGGTCAACAGCTGGGACATGGTGTTCAAGCCGGAGATCGTCTCCAAGTTCAAGGACTGCGGCGTGCAGTTCCTCGACGCCTCCGAGGAGCTGATTCCGGCCGCCCTCAAGTATCTCGGCAAGGATCCCGACTCCAAGAGCGCCGCCGACATGGAGGAGGCCGGCAAGCTCCTGGCCTCGATCAAGCCCTATGTCCAGAAGTTCCATTCGTCGGAATACATCAACGCCCTGGCCAATGGCGATATCTGTCTGGCCGTTGGCTATTCCGGCGACATCCTGCAGGCGCGCAACCGGGCGGCCGAGGCCAAGAACGGCGTCACCATCAACTATGTGATCCCCAAGGAAGGCGCCAACATGTGGTTCGACATCATGGCGATCCCCAAGGATGCGCCCAACCCGGACGCCGCCCACGCCTTCATCAACTTCATGATGAAGCCCGACGTCATCGCCAAGTCGAGCAACTACGTCGCCTATGCCAACGGCAATCTTGCCTCGCAGAAGTTCGTCGACCCGGCCATTCTCTCCGACGTCTCGATCTATCCGGACCAGGAGACGCTCGCCAACCTGTTCTCGACCACGCCCTACGACGCCAAGGCCCAGCGGGTGCTGACCCGCGTCTGGACCTCGGTCAAGACCGGCATGTGAGCCTGACCGCCGCTTCGGCATTGCCGCGGCAACAAGAACTGTCGAAAAGCACCCGGCCGTCTGGCCGGGTGCTTGCATGTGACCGGCCGCGGTGGCACGCCTGAAGTTTGGCGAAACGAGGATTCCGAAGATGATCGAGGCGGTTGGGCCGATCAAGCGCAAGTTTGCTCCCTGGGACGATCCGGCGCTCAAGCCGTTCATCCGCTTTGAGAACGTCACCAAGCGCTTCGGCGACTTCACCGCCGTCGACGACCTCACCCTCGACATCTACGAACGCGAATTCTTCGCCCTGCTCGGCCCGTCGGGCTGCGGCAAGACGACGCTGATGCGCATGCTGGCCGGCTTCGAGCAGCCGACCGAGGGCCGCATCCTGCTGGACGGCAAGGACCTCTCCGGCATTCCGCCCTACAAGCGGCCGGTCAACATGATGTTCCAGTCCTACGCGCTGTTCCCGCACATGACGGTGGAGGGCAACATCGCCTTCGGCCTGAAGCAGGAGGGCATGGACGCCGCGAGCATCGCCACTCGCGTCGCCGAGATGCTGGAACTGGTCAAGCTGGAGAAGTTCGCCAAGCGCAAGCCGCACCAGCTTTCCGGCGGCCAGCGCCAGCGCGTGGCGCTCGCCCGCTCGCTCGCCAAGCGGCCGAAGGTGCTGCTGCTCGACGAGCCGCTCGGCGCCCTCGACAAGAAGCTGCGCGAGGAGACCCAGTTCGAGCTGATGGACATCCAGATGGAACTCGGCATGACCTTCCTGATCGTCACCCACGATCAGGAAGAGGCGATGACCGTCTCCGACCGCATCGCCGTCATGAACCACGGCGTCATCGCCCAGATCGGCACCGCCTCGGAGATCTACGAGCAGCCGGCGTCGCGCTACGTCGCCGACTTCGTGGGCGACATTAACCTGATCGACGGCAAGGTGACGGCGGTGGAAGACGGCGTCGCCACGCTGAGCTGCGAGGGCGTCGACGCCACCGTCGTCGCCGAGGCCGGTCCGGGCGGCATTGCCGTCGGAGCCGGGGCCAGTTTCGCCATCCGGCCGGAAAAGGTGCAGATCTCGCTGGAGCCTCCGCCCGCCGGCACGCCCAACGTGCTCACCGGCGAGGTGTGGGAC
>LUYO01000031.1:0-23837 GCA_001603295.1 Rhodobacterales bacterium Alpha_02 | reverse complement strand
CTCGCCGATGCCTTCCAGTCGACCATGGGCGCGCTCGCCGATCGCTTCGCCCGCTCGTCGGCCGAGGTGGCCGAGGCCGCCCGCGAGCTGTCGGAAACCGCCGACGCCACGTCGGGCCGGGCGCAGTCGGTGACCGGCGCCGCCGAGGCCGCCGCCTCCAACGTGCAGACTGTGGCGGCCGGCGCCGAGGAGCTGACCGCCTCGATCCGCGAGATCAATACCCAGGTGGCCAAATCGGCCGGCATCGCCACCGAGGCTGCCGAGGAAGCGTCGCGCACCGAGACCAAAGTGCGGGCGCTGACCGACGCCGCCGTCCGCATCGGCGACGTCGTCAACCTGATCCGGGCGATCGCCGAGCAGACCAATCTTCTCGCCCTCAACGCCACCATCGAGGCGGCCCGCGCCGGCGAGGCGGGCCGGGGCTTCGCCGTCGTCGCCTCGGAGGTGAAGCAGCTGGCCGCCCAGACGGCCAAGGCCACCGACGAGATCGGCTCCAAGATCGGCGAGATCCAGGAAGCGACCAACGAGACGGTGACGGCGATCGGCCGCATCACCTCGACCATCTCGATGATCCGCGAGGTCACCGCCTCGATCGCCGGCGCCGTCGAGGAGCAGGGCGCGGCGACCGGCGAGATTGCCCAGAACACCCAGCGGGCTGCCGAGGGCACGCAGACGGTGACCGGCTCGATCGCCGGCGTCGGCGAGGCCGCCGAACTGACCGGCCGCGCCTCCACCCACCTGATGTCGCTCTCCACCGAGCTGGAGCACCAGTCCGCCGATCTGCAAAGCGAAGTGGGCAAGTTCGTCGACAGCCTGCGCGCCGCGTAAGTCGCCGGCCGCATCACATGAAAACGGCGCCGCTCCGAAAGGGCGGCGCCGTTTGGTTTCTGGTGAGATCGCCCCGCCCGCCGCCCATGGGGACGACGGACAGGCCGAATTGCCGCTACCGGCTCAACCGCGATCCCGCTTGGCCAGCGTGCGCAGCCGCAGCGCGTTGAGCTTGATGAAGCCGGCGGCGTCCTTCTGGTCGTAGGCGCCCTGGTCGTCCTCGAAGGTGACCAGCGTCGACGAGTAGAGCGTCTTCGGCGACGAGCGGCCGGTGACGATGACGTTGCCCTTGTAGAGCTTCAGCGTCACCTCGCCCTCGACGTTCTCCTGGCTCTTGTCGATCAGCGCCTGCAGCATGTAGCGCTCGGGCGCGAACCAGAAGCCGTAGTAGATCAGCTCGGCATAGCGCGGCATCAGCTCATCCTTGAGATGCGCGGCGCCGCGGTCGAGGGTGATGCTCTCGATCGCCCGGTGGGCGGCGAGCAGGATGGTGCCGCCCGGTGTCTCGTAGACGCCGCGCGACTTCATGCCGACGAAGCGATTCTCGACGAGGTCGATGCGGCCGATGCCGTTGTCGTGGCCATACGCGTTGAGCGCGGTGAGCAGCTCGGCCGGGCTCATCCGCTGGCCGTTGATCGACACCGCGTCACCCTTCTCGAAGCCGACGGTGATGATCGTCGCCTTGTCGGGCGCCTCCTCCGGCGAGATGGTGCGCATGTGGACGTATTCGGGCGCCGGCTGCGACGGGTCCTCCAGCACCTTGCCCTCCGAGGAGGAGTGCAGGAGGTTGGCGTCGACCGAGAACGGTGCCTCGCCCTTCTTGTCCTTGGCGATCGGGATCTGGTGCTTCTCGGCGAAGTCCAGGAGATCGGTGCGGCTCTTGAAGGTCCAGTCGCGCCAGGGAGCGATGATCTTGATGTCAGGGTTGAGGGCATAGGCGCTCAGCTCGAAGCGCACCTGGTCGTTGCCCTTGCCGGTGGCGCCGTGGGCGATGGCGTCGGCGCCGGTCTTCCTGGCGATGTCGATCAGGTGCTTGGAGATCAGGGGACGGGCGATCGAGGTGCCGAGCAGGTAGACGCCCTCATAGACGGCGTTGGCGCGGAACATCGGGAACACGAAGTCGCGGACGAACTCCTCGCGCACGTCCTCGATGAAGATCTCCTTGATGCCCATCATCTCGGCCTTCTTGCGGGCCGGCTCCAGATCGCCGTCGCCCTGGCCGAGGTCGGCGGTGAAGGTCACCACCTCGGCGCCGAGTTCGGTCTGCAGCCACTTCAGGATGATCGACGTATCGAGGCCGCCCGAATAGGCCAGCACGACTTTCTTGACTTCGCCCTTTTTCATGAGAACTCCGTGGGATGATCGGCCGGCCGGCGCCCCGCGCGGGCGCCGGTCTCCGGGTCAATGTCGATGGCAATCTATTATCTCGATATCGACGCGGCGCAAGGCGCCTTCGCGCCCGATCGGCTCAGGAACGACTGAGGCAGGGCGAGAGAATGTCGCGGTCGGCGCGATAGGCGTCGGTCGTCACGTCCATCATGCTCAACAGCGTGTCGAACAGGTTGTCGTGCGAATAGCGTTCGCCCGCCCGTGCCCGCAGGCAGGCGACGTCGAGGCCGCGCGCCTCGGCATAAGCCGGCGAGAACCAGGTGACCATCGGCACGTGCGTCTGCGTCTCCGGCGCCAGGGCGTAGGGCGCGCCGTGCAGATACATGCCGTGTTCGCCGAGCGATTCGCCATGGTCGGACACGTAGTACATCGCCCCGGCCACCCGGTCGTCGTGCCGCGACAGGCTGTCGATGACGCGGGCGAGGAAGCGGTCGGTGGTCAGGATGGTGTTGTCGTAGGAGTTGACCACCTCCTGCTGGCTGCAGGTGGTCACCTGCTCGGTGGCGCAGTCGGGGGTGAAGACGCGCAACTCCTTGGGATATCCCAGATAATAGGCCGGACCATGCGAGCCGGTCTGGTGCAGCACCAGCACCGTATCGCGCGTGACGCCGTCGAGCAGCTTGTCGAGATCGGGCAGGAAGATGTCGTCGAGGCAGACGCCGGTGGCACAGGCGACCGGGTCCTTCGCGTCGTTGTAGGCCTTGGAGCCGAGGCGGGCGGTCACGCCCTTGGGGCCGGTGTTGTTGTCCCACCAGAGAACGTCGACACCGGCGTGATGCAGCACGTCGAGCACGTTCTCGGTCGCCTTGGCCTTGTCGTCGGAATAGTCGGCGCGACCGAATTTCGAGAACATGCAGGGCACCGACACCGCCGTCGCGGTGCCGCAACTCGATACATCGGGGTAGTTGACGATGTCGAGCTTCTCCAGTTCCGGGTTGGTCTTGCGGGCGTAGCCGTTCAGCGAGAAGTTCATGGCGCGCGCCGTCTCGCCGACCACCAGCACCGTCACGAAGGGCCGACTGGAGGCGGTGGCGCTCGGACCCAGCCGGGCATCGGTGCCGAGCGGCGCCACGACGACGTTGGTCTGCCTGAGGCTGCGCGTCGCGTAGGTGTAGGCCGAGGCGATCGGTATGGCTGGGTTCAGCGTCTTCATCACCAGCCGGTCCTGCCGGAGCGCGAAGACGATGGTGCCGAACTGGCTGTAGAACAGCGCGCCGCCCACCGCCACCGCGATCAGCGCCAGCGCCGCCGTCGACACGAGGCGCCGCCGCCAGGGCGCGTAGTCGATCCTGATCCACAGGACAACGGCGGCCGGCAGGCCGATGAACAGCGCCATGTGCAGGAAGAATTGCGGCGTGAACAGCTGGCCGGCCTCGTGGCCGGTGGTGGTCATCGCCGAATCGATCATCGCCACGTCGATGACGGTGCCGAAGGTATCGGTGAAATAGGAAGCGCCGCCGGCCGCCGCCAGCAGGAACAGCAGCACCGGTTTGGCGAGATAATTTTGAAGGAGGAGCAGCAGCGCCACGAAGTAGATGGCGACCACGGTGGCCCCGAGGGCGAGGAGGGCCAGCGGCGTGGCGGCGAAGGCTGCCGCCGCCTTGTGCCAGAAGGTCTGGTTGCCGGCGGCCAGCAGCCAGAGCGTGGCGGCGACAGCCAGCCATCGGCTGTCGAGGTGCGGCCGCAAGTTGGAAATCCGAGCGTTGATGGCCACAGCTGATCCCCCGAAGGCCCGATTTGGCCGCCTCCCCTTGCGAAGTAAACGTGTCAAAAGCGTGGCTGCGGCGTCGGGTCCGGCGCGCCTTGCGCAGTCGGCAGCGGGCAACCATGTTTAGCCGAGATATTCAGCCGCGGAGTCCGACGTCAATGGCCGTTTTCCATCCCGACCCCGAGATCATCGGCCCGTCCGAGGGCCACGAGGCCCGCGTCCGCTCGCGCTTCTGGAAGACGGTCACGAAGGCGATCGCCGCCATTCCCTTCATGGACGAGGTGGTGGCCGCCTATTACTGCGCCCTCGATCCCGAGACGCCGGCCTCGGTGCGGGCGACGCTGCTAGCGGCGCTGGCCTATTTCGTCATCCCCTTCGACGTCGTGCCGGACTTCATCCTGGGGCTAGGCTTCTCCGACGACATCACCGTGCTGATCACCGCCATCACCATGGTGCGGCGCCACATCGGTGAGCGCCACCGTACGGCCGCCCGCGCCGCCCTGGGCCGGGTGACGGAGCAAACCTGATACCCAGACCCCCGCGAACATCGATTTCGCGATCGGATATCACGATCAAGGCGCGCTCCGCAGTCAGAGGTTGCCGACGGTTGTCGGACTCCAGCCTTTGCTCGGAGGCCCGCATCGGGCGGATGCAGATGCGGCAACCGGACGGCTGACCGACGAAAAGGCCGGATAACTTCCGCCGGGCGCCCGGCAAACGGCCACCGGCCGCATTGTCGCCCGAATTCCGGCCAAGCTTCGCGCAATCTCGACGAGACGCGGTCTCCGACCGCCCATGCATGGCGGATCGAGACGCCGGAGCAACACTTTGGTAACCCTGACGCCTTACCGTTCCTTTACGCCTAATGCGGACCGCTCCGGTGGGCGCATCCGTGTCCCACGACAAGACCCAAGGTGATTAGATGACGAACGCACGCACCCTCGGCCTGGCCGTTGCCCTGCTGGTTGGCGCGACGACCATCGCCGCCGCCCAGCAAACCAAGGCGCCGACGCCGCTCCAGACGTTCGAGCGCTGGGCCACCTACACCTATAACACCGCCGCCGGCGCCAAGGTCTGCTATGCGGCCACGCAGCCGACCGAGACGGCGCCGCAGGGCGTCAACCGCGATCCGGTGTTCATGTTCATCACCAATCGCCCCAAGGAAGGCGTCAAGCACGAGGTATCGGTGATCACCGGCTATCCCTACAAGGAAGGCTCCAAGACCACCGTCAAGATCGGCGACGCCACCTTCAGCATGTACACCAAGGACCAGGGCGCCTGGGTCGACAACGCCGCCGAGGAAAGCCGTTTCATCGCCGCCATGAAGGGCGGTTCGGACATGGTGATCACCGGCACCTCGCGCCGCGGCACGGTCACCACCGACACCTACTCGCTGAAGGGCGTCACCGCCGCGCTGAAGCGCATCGACGGCGAGTGCCAGTAAGCGCACATCGCCACAACAAACTCGAAGCCGCCAAGCGGCTTCCGGCGCCAAGCGGCGCCGCGCGAAGCGGGCCTGACGTGGCGAAGCCCCGTCAGGCGCAAAGCGGAGCGAAAGCCAAGGGCCGGAGGCCCGCCGGCGACTGAGGTCAACATAAATAGAGTCCCGCGCCGGCGGAACGGCAGCTCTGCCGCGGCCGGCTTGGGTTTTCTACGGCTTTCTGCTATAGCTTTGCATAACCGGGAACGGTCGGGACGGTGACGTCCTCGGCCGTTCTTGCATTTGGGGCGGAACGCGCCCACCCTTCCAATCCCGCCAGGACCGATCGAACGCCCATGTCGACCGTCATCGACCACAGCCGCGCCCCCTCGCCTGCTGCTTCAACGGAAAAGCCGTCGCTCGTCGGCATGACCCGCATCGAGATGGCGAAAGCTCTCCTCGCCATCGGCGTCGAGGAACGCCAGCTCCGGATGCGCGTCTCCCAGCTCTGGCACTGGATCTACGTGCGCGGCGTCCGCGACTTCGCGGGCATGACCAACGTCGCCAAGGAGTTGCGCGCCCGTCTCGACGCCGCCTATGTCGTCGGCCGGCCGGAGATCGTCGCCGAGCAGGTGTCGGCCGACGGCACGCGCAAGTGGCTGCTGCGTTTTCCCTCGCGCGGCGCCGGCAAGCCGGTGGAGATCGAGACCGTCTATATCCCCGAGGAGGGACGCGGCACGCTCTGCGTCTCCTCGCAGGTCGGCTGCACGCTCAACTGCTCCTTCTGCCACACCGGCACGCAGATGCTGGTGCGCAACCTGACCGCCGAGGAGATCGTCGCGCAGGTGCTGGTCGCCCGCGACCGGCTCGGCGACTATCCGGACGCCGCCCCCAACGCCGAGGCGGCTATCCCGAGCGAAGGCCGCCTCGTCTCCAACGTCGTCATGATGGGCATGGGCGAGCCGCTCTACAACTTCGAGGCCGTCAAGCAGGCGCTGGCCATCATCATGGACGGCGACGGCCTGTCGCTGTCGAAACGCCGCGTCACGTTGTCCACCTCCGGCATGGTGCCCAACATCGCACGCACCGGAGACGAGATCGGCTGCATGCTGGCCATCTCCCTGCACGCCGTGCGCGACGACCTCAGGGACGTGCTGGTGCCGATCAACAAGAAGTATCCGCTCAAGGAGCTGATGGACGCCTGCCGCGCCTATCCGGGCCTGTCGAACGCGCGGCGTATAACTTTTGAATACGTGATGCTGAAGGACGTGAACGACAGCCTTGCCGATGCCCGCGACCTCGTGAAGCTCCTGAAGGGCATTCCGGCCAAGATCAACCTGATCCCCTTCAACCCCTGGCCGGGCACCGCCTACGAATGCTCCGACTGGGAGACCATCGAGGCCTTCGCCGAGTTCGTCAACGACGCCGGCTACGCCTCGCCGATCCGTACGCCGCGCGGCCGCGACATCGCCGCCGCCTGTGGTCAGTTGAAGAGCGAGAGCGAGCGTCTCCGCAAGACCGAGCGCCTACGTCTGGAGCTGGGGTTGACGGAAGCCGACCTCGCCATGCGCGCCATGGTAGCCGGTCACGGAGAGGACTGATGCGGGCGATCGGCCGCATCTTCGCCGCGCTGATCGGCTTCATCCTAGCGGTGATCGCCGCCGCCGTGTTCATGCTGGCCGCCTCGGTCGGCCTCGGCCCGACCAATCCGGTCGACGCCACGTGGTTCTGGGGTCAGTTCGGTGTCGGCGCCGCCTTCACGGCGAGCTATCTCGGCGCCATGGCGCTCGCCCCCTGGGCGGTGCTGATCCTGGTCACCGAGGTGTTCCGCCTGCGGTCGTCGCTGATCTACATCCTGGCCGGCGGCTTCCTGGGCGTCCTGCCGGCCCTCGGTCTGGCGCCGATGATGCGGTCGCTGGACGGCGAGCCACGCCAGATCGCCATTCTCGTCGCCTCCGGCTTCATCGGCGGCTTCGTCTACTGGCTGGTGGCCGGCCGCATGGCGGGTATCGATGGCGTCTTCCTGACCAAGCCGCCTGCACCTAAAGACGAGCCGTAACCAGCCCTGCCGCGAAGGCGTCCATCACGCCGGCGGTCGACAGTACATCCATCGCGACAGACACGACGGTTGCCACCGGCTTGACCGCAAGGCGCGCCTCGGCGAAAACCGCCGCATGCGCTCCATCCTGTTCGTCTGCCTCGGCAACATCTGCCGTTCGCCCACCGCCGAGGGGCTGATGCTCAATCACCTCGCCGCCGCCGGCCTGACCGGCCGCGTCCGCGTCGACAGCGCCGGCATCGGCGGCTGGCACGCCGGCGACCCGCCCGACCGCCGCGCCATCGCCGCCGCGGCAAAGCGCGGCGTCGACCTGACGCCGCTGCGCGCCCGCAAGATCCGGCCGGCCGATTTCACCAATTTCGAGCTGATCGTCGGCATGGACCGCCAGAACGTCGCCGACCTCCGCCGCCTCGCCCCGGCCGATGCGACGGCGCGCATCGGCCTGTGTCTTGAGGAAGCGCTCGGCCTGGCGAACGAGGTGCCCGACCCCTATTACGGCGACGGCCGCGGCTTCGACGCGGTGTTCGACCTATGCGATCGCGCCACCGGCGCCTTCGTCGACCGGCTCGTTCAAGCCGCCAGCGGGTAGGCTTCCTCGACGAGATAGGGACCGCCGCCCACCGAGGCGCGCGACGAATAGAGCACGAAGCGATCGACCGTGACGTGCGGGCCGACGTAGTCGCCGTGCTCGGACAGCCAGCGGGCGACGTCGGTCGACGTGGTGCCCCGGAAGCGGGCCAGCGTGACGTGCGGGATGTAGCGCCGCCCCTCGGCCGGCAGGCCGAGGCGCTGGATGATCCGCTCGTGCTCGGCCTGCAACTCGATCAGTTGCTCGGTCGGCTCCACCCGGACGGCCAGCGAATGCGGCACGCGACCCGAGGCGAAGCAGTGCAACCCCCGGAGGTTCAAGGTGAAGGGCGGCCGGTAGACGCGGTCGAGCGCGGCGGCCACCTCGTCGGCGGTACGGCCGTCGATGTCGCCGATGAAGCGCAGCGTCACATGATAGTTGGCGGGGTCGATCCAGCGGGCGCCGGGCAGTCCGCCCTTCAGGAGCGACAGCTGGAAGCCGGCCGTGGCGGGAATCTCGAGGGCGGTGAACAGCCTGGCCATGGCAACCTCATCAGCTTTGAGGTCCGGGCCCGGCACTTCGGAAGGGCGCGCCGGACCGGACGGAAGGGGTATTCCGAGGGTCGACCGAAGGCCAACCCCGATGCAAGCCCTTTTGTTCGCTTGGCCCGGCCGTGCGGCCGATTATATACAGGCAAGTGGAGTGGATTTGACACCTGAACCCCGCCTGTCTCCAGGCTTCGGATCGGATGCCGGATTCGGAAGCTCCCGTAGAATCAATGAAGTGCCAGTGGTTCATCTGGCTCCGACATATGCTTCGACATCCGTGTGGTGCGGATGCGGGGGTCGGCGGCGAACCACGGAGCCTTCCGACCGGGCCGGAGCCATGCAGTTCGACGACCCCGCCAACGACAATGAGGATCCCGACGTCATCTTCGCGCGCAAGATCGCCCGAGCGCTGGGAATCGTGCTGGCGACCGGCCTCTGCGTCTATCTCGTCGTCACCTACCTCCTGCCGTTCTGACGCCTTTCCTCTCCTCAAGGCCCATGACAGCGGCGGCCGATGATGGTAAAGCCTCTCGGCACTCCGCCCGGCGCCCCGCCGCGGCGGACTTTCCTTCATGCGCCGGTCCCGGCCGGCCATTTCTCGGGCGACGACCATGACGACGCGGGCGAAGATCTACATCGATGGCGAGGCCGGCACCACCGGCCTGCAGATCCGCGACCGTCTCGCCGCCCGCGACGACATCGAACTGCTGATCATCGATCCGGACAGGCGCAAGGACGCCGACGAGCGCAAGCGCCTGCTCAATGCCGCCGACGTCGCCATCCTCTGCCTGCCGGACGACGCGGCCAAGGAGTCGGTCGGCCTGATCGACAACGATCGCACGGCGGTGATCGACGCTTCCACCGCTCATCGCGTCGCGCCCGGCTGGACCTACGGCTTCGCCGAGATGGCGGCCGGCCAGGCCGAGGCGATCGCCGCCTCCAAGCGCGTCGCCAACCCCGGCTGCTGGCCGCAGGGGCTGATCGCCGCCGTCCGGCCGCTGGTCGAGGCCGGCCTGCTGCCGGCCGACGCGCCGCTCACCTACAACGGCGTCTCCGGCTATTCGGGCGGCGGCCGCAAGATGGTCGAGGACTACCAGAGCGCCGCCGACCCGTCGCCGTTCCTGCCCTACGGCCTCACCTTCAAGCACAAGCACCTGCCGGAGATGGCCGTCTACACCGGCCTCGGGCGGCCGCCGCAGTTTCAGCCGGCGGTCGGCAACTTCGCGCAGGGCATGCTGGCCTTCGTGCCGCTGCGCCTGTGGGCCGTGGCGCCCGGCCTGACGGCCAGGGCGATCCACGAGCTGCTCGCCGACCGCTACGCCGGCGAGACCTTCGTCAAGGTGATGCCCTTCGAGCCGGTCGAGCGGCTGGCCGGCCTCGATCCGCGGGCGCTGAACGGCACCAACGAGCTGCGCCTCCACGTCTTCGCCGACGCCGCCGGCGACGAGGCGCTGATCGTCGCGCTCTACGACAACCTCGGCAAGGGCGCCTCCGGCGCCGCCGTGCAGAACCTCAACCTGATGCTGGGACGGCCGGCCGCTACCGGCCTCGTTCCGGCCTGATGCTTCGAGAAGGACCGATCATGCAGAAATTCGACGTGCTCACCGGTATCGCGGCACCGCTGCCGATCCTCAACATCGATACCGACATGATCATCCCCAAGCAGTACCTGAAGACCATCAAGCGGACCGGTCTCGGCAAGGGTCTGTTCTCGGAGATGCGCTATCGGGAAGACGGCTCGGAGAACCCCGACTTCGTGCTGAACAAGCCGGCCTATCGCAAGGCGGAAATCCTGGTGGCCGGCGACAACTTCGGCTGCGGCTCGTCGCGCGAGCATGCCCCCTGGGCGCTCCTTGATTTCGGCATCCGCTGCGTCATCTCCACCAGCTTCGCCGACATCTTCTACAACAACTGCTTCAAGAACGGCATTCTGCCGATCGTCGTCTCGCCCGACGACCTCAAGAAGCTGATGGACGACGCCGAGCGCGGCGCCAACGCCACGCTGACCGTCGATCTTGAGAACCAGGTGATCAAGGGTCCCGATGGCGGCGCGGTGGCCTTCGACATCGACCCGTTCAAGAAGCATTGCCTCCTGAACGGCCTCGACGACATCGGCCTGACGCTGGAGAAGGCGTCGGAGATCGCCACCTTCGAAAAGAACAACGCCGTCACCCATCCCTGGGCCTGATATCGCTCCCGGAAAACGCCCTCTCCGGAGGGCGTTTTCGCGATTGGAGGCACGCCGATGCGCCAACTCGTCTCCACCGGCTCGCCCTTCGAGAAGGCGGCCGGCTATTCGCGCGCCGTGAGCGACGGTCCCTGGTGCTTCGTCTCCGGCACTACCGGCTACGACTATGCGGCGATGACCATGCCCGACGACGTCGCCGCCCAGGCGGAGAATGCCATGGCGACCATCGCCAGGGCGCTCGGCGAGGCCGGCTTCTCGCTCGCCGACGTGGTGCGCGTCCGCTACATCGTCACCGATGCCGCCCATGCCGACCCAGTGTTTGCGGTGGTCGGCCGCTGGTTCGCCGACATCCGGCCGGCCGCCACCATGATCGTCGCCGGCCTGATCCGTCCGGAGATGAAGGTGGAAATCGAGGCCACCGCCTTTCGCGCGCCGCCCGATCGGTGAGGTCATCCGGAGATCAACCGCCGGGCGCCTTCGTTGACCGTTCGGTTCGGTCAAACACTCGTGAGTGGAACGTCATCTGTTGCCGTCGTATTTCCTGGAGGAAAAGAACAGAGGCGAAGACAATGCCCTTTGATACGGTGTCGCGGCGGGGGACGTTGAGTGGGTTTGCTCTCGGCATGGCGTCGTGCTGCGTCGCATTAGCGATCAGCAACGCCAAGGCGGCCGACGTCGTCGAGCTGTTCACCAGCCAGGGCTGCTCGGCCTGCCCGCCGGCCGACCGGGTACTGGCCCGCTTCGCCAAGGATCCCGACACCGTCGCCCTGACCTTCGCCGTCGACTACTGGGACTATCTCGGCTGGCACGATACCTACGCCAAGCCGGAATTCACCCGACGCCAGCGCGACTACGCCAAGGCGCGCGCCGACCACGCCGTGTTCACGCCGCAGGCGGTGCTGAACGGCCGCAGCGCGGTAATCGGCAGTCGCGAGGACGAGATCCGCGCTTCCCTCGACGTGATGCGCGACAATGGCGAGTCGCCCGACCTTGCCGTCAGCGCCCGCATCGACCACGGCCGCGTCATCATCGATCTGCCGGCCCGGCCAGGCGCCGACGAGGCGTCGGTATGGATCGCCGCCTATCTGCCGCCGCACACGGTGGAGATCGCCGCTGGCGAGAACCGCGGCGGCGCGCTGACCTACACCAACGTCGTCGATCACCTGCAGGTGGTCGGTCTGTGGTCGGGCGCGGCGATGACGCTGGAACTGCCGCTCGCCGACGTGGCGCCCGAGGGCACCGCCGGCCTTGCCGTCATCGTGCAGAAGAAAAAGGACGGCCTGCCCGGTCCGATCGTCGGCGCCACGCGCCTGGCGCTCGAAAGCAGCAGTTGACGCCGCCCGAAGGCCCGGTCAGAAGGCCCGGAAGGTCAGCGTGGTCAGCGTCCGCACGATGCCGGGGATCGACGAGATCTTCTCGTTGATGAACTTGCCGATATCCTCCGTGGATTCGATGTAGACCTTCATCAGCAGGTCGTATTCGCCCGACGTCGAATAAAGCTCGGAAGCGATCTCGAGGGCGTAGATGGCGTCGGCCACAGCGTAGGTCCGGCCGGGCGCGCACTGCAACTGGATGAATACGGGCTTCATGGCTTCCTCCCCGCCGGTCAGGTGCGCGAGGGCGGCGCCGGCGGCTGTCTCCGGTCCTTCAAACACCACCGGCGGCCCGACGGCAAGCCCTTCTTGCAGTGGCCGGGACATGGTTAAGCTGGTCCTAATTCCGCCACGCGTGTATGATTTCTCAAGATCCGCCTGTGGCGGACGGCAGCGTAGACAGGATGGGCCATGACGGGCAGCGAGGCAGGCGACAACAGAAACGGCGAGGGTAAGGTCCGACGTCTGTCCGACGCCGTGCGTCGCGTGCGCATCGCCGAGAGCGAACGGGCCGACGCCTACGCCGACCTGCACGAGGGCGATCGGGCGCGGCTGATGCTGCTCGCCGAGGAACTCAGCGGCGTGTTCGCCGAACTGCCGGACGATGATGCCTATTTCATCTGCGAGGTGGCCGGCTCGACGCCGCCGCGCCTGTGGATCGACCCAACCACGCATGTGGTGATGGCCCGCGACCGCCGCTCCTACCGCTTCCTGAAGGACACCCGGCTCGGCCGTCTGACGCTGCACGAGAGCGCCGACCTCGACGCCGCCGCCGACGCGGTCACCGACTACATCGCCGAACGGGTGGTGGAGCGCGAGCGGGCGCTGGAAAGCGACGCGCTGGTGGAAAAGCTGCGCGCCGCCGCCCTGGAACGCCGCGAGTCGTCCTCCGACGCCGCCCCCGACGACCGGCCGGTCGGCCGTTCGTCGACTGTCGTCTGGGCGCTGATCGTCTTCCTGATGGGATTTGCCGTCGGCGCGCTCGGCCTTGTCGCCTATGCCTGGTTCATGGTGCCGGGATAACCATTTCCTCGCCGCGCGTCTCCACGAAGGCGCCAGCGTCGGCCGTCACCTGCATCAGCCGATGGCCGATGCGGAAGTTGTTGTTTGCCCGCTCGATGTCGAACAGATTGAAGCCGGCAGCCGGATGGCTGCCGCCCGGCCGCTGCGTCGCCGCCGGTACGCCGAACACCGGCACCTCGCCGCGCGGGCCGGCAATGGCTAGCCGGGTTGGTTGATGGGTATGGCCATGCAGTATCAGTTCGGCGCCGTGGCGGGCGATCACCTCGCGGAAGCGCGAGGCGCCGCTGAGGCGCTTGTGCCAGGCCGTCGCACCCTTCACCGGCGGATGGTGGATCAGCACCACCCGGCAGAGGCCGGCCCGGCCGAGCGCGTCGAGCGCCGACGAGAGCCGCCCGGCCTGTTCCTCGGAAAAGCTGCCCGTCGCCATGAACGGCCCGGAGGCGACCGCCGACGAGGCGCCGACGATGGCCACCTCGCCACGCCGCCGCACGTAGGGCCAGCCGTCCGCCTCACCGGCGTCAGTGGTCATGTAGGCCGCCCAAGCCTCGCGCGCCCGGCGGGCGGCGCCGGGCACGTAGGCGTCGTGGTTGCCGGGCACGGCGCTCACCCTGTCCTCCGGGCCGAGCAGATCGAGAAAGGTGCGGGCGGCGACATATTCGGCGGCCAGCGCGATGTTGACGAGGTCGCCGGTCACCACGATATGATCGGGCCGCTCGGCGGCGATCGCCGCCACCAGCGCCGCCTCCACGCCCTCGCCAAGGCGTCTCCCACGGTTGCGCCGCCAGTTGACGTAGCCGATGATGCGCTTGGAGGCGAGTTCGCGGACGCGTGCCGGCGGCAGCGGGCCGAGATGCAGGTCGGAGATGTGGATCAGGCGGAACATGCCCCTTGGGTAGCCGATGCCCGCCCATCGGTAAAGCCGCCCGACCGGTCAATCCATGCACTTGGCCATGCTCTGGCCGCCAATGGAAAGGGCGGACCGCCGCCCGGCGATCCGCCCCAAATGGTATGCTCGCGAAGTTGGTTCACGCCTCGAACCGTTGCGCGTCCAAGCCGGACTAACGCCCCCAGAAGGTCAGCACGGCGGCGACGACATGGGGATTGCTCACGTCGACGGCCGACACCCAACTATAACGCTGGGTACGGTTGAAGCGACGGCGGAAGAGGGAAAACATGATAGCCTTCTTCAGAGGTTGTCGAGAGAGGTCAGGTGCGACTTCTCTTTCACGACAAAGCTATAGCAAATGCACATTGTTTTCGCCATGAGGCTAAACACTGAGTATTCCTTTGGCGAATCGGAAGTTAATCCAGCCTATAATTCAGACGAAAGGCTAATGTACGGTGACAGGGCCAAAGCTGTTGGACGTCATGCAACCCCTTGTGCGGCAAGCGCAATCCTTGGTCGCTCGCCTGTGGCGGGGAACGACGCTCGGCGTGCGCGTCATCGCCTTCGACGGCGACGGTTTGCTGCTGGTCCGCCACACCTACGTCACCGGCTGGCACCTGCCCGGCGGCGGTGTCCATGCCGGCGAGACGGCCGAGGCGGCCGCCCGGCGCGAGCTGCTGGAGGAGACCGGCTACGAGGCGGACGGCGCGGCACGCTTCCTCGGCCTCTACTTCAACCCGGTCGTCGCCGGCCGCGATCACGTCGCCGTCTACCATATGGCGACCTGCGTCGCGGCCCGTGCCTTTCGCGCCAACCACGAGATCGCCGAATGCCGCGCCTTCCCGCTCGACCGGTTGCCTGAGGATACCACCGCCAGCACGCGCCGCCGCCTCGCCGAGCTTATTGAGGGGCTGCCGCCGTCCGACCGCTGGTAGAAAAACGCCCGGCCGGAGAATCCCCAGCCGGGCGCCACAACATCGGTGAAGGGGCTCAGGCGGCGGCGACCGCCGCCGTTTCGAGCGCCACCGCCGCCGACTGGATGATGGCGGCGAAGCGGACGGCGGTCTGTACCGCCGAGGCCGGCAGGCCACCCTCGCGCACCACCTTCTCGTGGCTGTCCATGCACATGCCGCAGCCGTTGATCGCCGACACGGCGAGGCACCACAGCTCGAAGTCGACCTTGTCGACGCCCGGCTTGCCGATCAGCTGCATGCGCAGCCGCGCCGGCATGGTGCGGTATTCCGGGTTCGAAGTCAGGTGCAGGAAGCGGTAGTAGACGTTGTTCATGCCCATGATCACGCCGGCGCCGCGGGCGGCGTCCAGCGCCTCGGCGGAGAGGTGGCTCGCCGCCTCCCCCTCGAGCGCCGCCGCCACCTCGGCGTTGCGCGTTGCGTGGCCGCAGGCCACGAACAGCCCGTACTTCTGCTGCGGCGTCAGGCTGTCGTCCTCGGCCATCGCCGAGAGGTTGAGCCTGACGTCGCGCGCGTAGGCCGGCAGCCGGTCCTGGAGAGTGGCGATCGACATCAGGCGGCCTTCAGCGTTTCACCGCCGACCTCGCGGTTGCACGGGCAGAGTTCGTCGGTCTGCAGCGCGTCGAGCACGCGCAGCGTGTCCTTCGGATTGCGGCCGACGTTGAGATTGGTGCCGTAGATGTGCTGGATCGTGTTGTCGGGATCGACGACCACCGTCACGCGGTAGGCGACGCCGTCCGGCGAGCGCACGCCGAGGCCGTCGACCAGCGAGCCGTTGCTGTCGGCGAACGACCAGATCGGCAGCTTGTTGAGGTCCTTGTGGTCGCGCCGCCAGGCGAGCTTGACGAACTCGTTGTCGGTGGAGCCGCCGAGCACCACCGCGTCGCGGTCCTCGAAGTCCTTGGCGAGACGGGCGAACTCGGCGATCTCGGTCGGGCAGACGAAGGTGAAGTCCTTGGGGTAGAAGAAGATCACCTTCCACTTGCCGGGGAACGACGCCTCGGTGATTTCCTCGAAGGCGGAAGCGCCGTTCTCGACGTGGTTGTTGAAGCCGGGCTTGACGCCGGTGACGGTGAAGGAGGGGAGCTTGTCGCCAATGCCGAGCATGGAGAATATCCTCATCTTGAAAGGGAGGGGAAAGGAACGGGCGGCACTATCGGCATATCCTGACCCAATTGCAAGCCTTTCTTAGAGGCATTTTAAAGTATGCTTTTCCCGATTGATAAATAAGGGATTATACGGATAAATCCGGTGTTTTCGCCGGCTTGCGATGCCATCCGTCGGCCGCCGCTTTCCTTCGGCAAAACCCGCGCCTATAAGTCGTACAAAATGAAAGGGAGAACGCGCATGTCCACAGTCAGGCCGGTCCGCATCGGCATCGTCTCCACCGCCAACATCGCCCGCCAGCACGTGATTCCCGGCTTCCGCACCACGCCCTGGCTGGAGGTGGCGGCCATCGCCTCGCGCAACGCCGACACGGCCAAGGCCGCCGCCGCCGCGCTCGGCATCCCCGTTGCCCACGGCTCCTACGAGGCGCTGTTCGCCGATCCCACGATCGAGGCGGTCTACATCCCCACCCCCAACGACAGCCACGTCGACCTGACGCTGGCCGCCGCCCGCGCCGGCAAGCATGTGCTCAGCGAGAAGCCGGCGGCGATGAACGCCAGGGACGCCGAGCGGCTCTCCGCCCTGCCGGACGGCATCGTCTATCTCGAAGCCTTCATGGTCCGCCACCATCCGCAGTGGCTGAAGGCGCGCGAGCTGGTCCGTTCGGGCGTCATCGGCCGGGTGACCGCCGTCCAGTGCTTCTTCTCCTATTTCCTCGACGATCCCGCCAACATCCGCAACCGGCCCGAAAACGGCGGCGGCGGCCTCTGGGACATCGGCGTCTACCCGATCGTCACCGCCCGCTTCGTGCTCGACGCCGAGCCGAAGCGCGTCACCGGCCTCCTGGAGATCGACCCGAGGTTCGGCACCGACGTCTTGAGTTCGGCCATCCTCGACTTCGGCGAGGGCCGCCACCTCACCTTCACCGTCGCCACCCAGACGGTGCCGCATCAGCGCGTCACCATCGCCGGCACCACCGGCCGCATCGAGGTGGTGATTCCCTTCAACGCCCCGGCCGGGAAGGAGACGGTGATCCGGCTGGACCGCGGCGCGGTGCTTGGCGATGCCGAGATCGAGGAGATCCGCCTGCCGGCCTCTGACCAATACGGCCTTCAGGGCGAAGCCTTCGCCAAGGCGATCCGCGGCATCGAGCCGCTGCCCTACGACCAGCGCGACGCGGTGAAGATGATGCGCATCCTCGACGCCATCGTCGAATCCGGCAAGACCGGCCGCTGGGTGGATCTCTAGGAGCGCGGCGAGCGGGAGTGCCCTACTCCCGCTCTCTCCACAGCAAGGCGGCGCCGCGCACGCCCGAGCTGTCGCCGTGCCGGGCCTTGCGGATCGGCGTCGCCACGCTGTCGGAGAACACCAGGCGGCTGCCCTCCCCCTCCCAGAGATTGGTGCGGGTGGCGAGCAGCCTGGGCACGTCCTCGTAGAGTTCGTCGACATTGCTCATGCCGCCGCCCAGGACGAACACGTCGGGATCGACGAGGTCGATGATCAGCGCCAGCGACCGGGCGAGCCGGTCGACATAGCGGCCATAGACCGCCATGGCGGTCGCATCGCCGGCTCGCTTCAGCGCCATGATCTCCGACGCCCTCTTCGCCTCGCCGGTGGTCGTCTTCCAGTCGAGTTCGAAGCCGGTACCCGAGCAGAACATCTCCAGGCAGCCGTGCCGGCCGCACCAGCACTTCGGGCCGGGATACTCGCCCTCCCTCGGCCAGGGCAGCGAATAGTGGCCGATCTCGCCGGCCAGACCCTGCAGGCCGGCGTGGCTGCGGCCGCGGATGGCGATGCCGCCGCCATGGCCGGTGCCGAGGATGATGCCGACGACGACGTCGAGACCGGCGCCGGCGCCATCGATCGCCTCGGAGACGGCGAGGCAGTTGCCGTCGTTGGCCAGCCTGACCGGCCGGCCGAGGGCGGCCTCGAGGTCGCGGCCGAGCGGCTGGCCGTTCAGCCAGACGGCGTTGGAGTTGCGGATGCGGCCGGTCAGCGGATTGGGGCTGCCGGGCAAGCCGATGCCGACCGTGCCCCGCCGGCCGGTCGTCCGCTCGATGTGCTCCACCAGTTCCGCCACCGCCCGGATCGAGGCGTCGTAGTTGCGCGGCGTGGCGATGCGGTGCCGGCCAAGCTCGATGCCGTCGGCGTCGAGCCCGATCACCTCCATCTTCGTCCCGCCCCAGTCGATGCCAATATGCATGATGCTCTCGTCCGCCGCTCGCCGCCTCGCTCGAGACACCTAGAACATTTCCCCGCCCGATGGAATCGTCTGCCCGGAAAATGCTCCGAGCCTGAAATCCTGAACGTTCTCCGGCGCAAATCATCTCACTCGGGGCCGGATCCGCACCGCGGCTCCGATGGCCGCCGCAAAATCATTAACATCGATATTTTTTTGCCCGAACCGCTTCCGAGACGGGCTTCTGTCATCAGCCGTTAACCTTTGCCATTCCAGCATTGTTCACAGTTTCAAGAAAACACCGAGGCCGCCATGCGATACAGTAACCTGTCCCTCCGCACCAAGCTCATCGCCGGAACAGGGCTGCTGTTCGCGGTGGCACTCGGCTCGCTCACCACGCTTTCCACCGTCATGGCGGTCAGAAGCGAGTATGCCGCCGCCGAGCAGCGGGCCGCCGATCTCCTCTCCGGCTACGCCCTCGAGGTGCAAGGCAAGGTGACTGGCGCCTATACGGTGGGCAGCAGCGTCGCCCGCGCCGTCGAGGGCGTGGCCGCCGACGGCAAGCCCGACCGCGACGCCCTCGGCCGGCTGGTGACCGCCGTCGTCGCCGCCCACCCGGAGCTGCTCGGCACCACGCTCGCCTTCGAGCCCGACGCCCTCGACGGCCGCGACGCCGACTTCAAGGCGCACGCCTACTCCGACGCCAGCGGCCGCTTCGTGCCCTATTTCTACCACAGCACCGGCGGCGCGGTGGCCGTCGAGAAGCTGGTGATGACCAAGGAAGCCGGCACCGAGGGCTGGTACGACCAGCCGCTGCGCGAGAACCGCGATCTGATCACCGCCCCCTACATCTACCCGATCGACGGCAAGGACACGCTGATGTCGACGCTGTCGCTGGTGGTGCGCCGGGCCGGCAAGCCGATCGGCATCGCCACCGCGGACCTGCCGCTGACCGAGGTGTCGGCCTTCGTCTCGTCGCTGAAGCCATTCGACGCCGGCTCGGTGCGGCTGATCGGCACCGACGACCTCTGGGTCGCCAACCCCGACGCCGCGCTGATCGGCAAGACCGCCGAGGACGACATCGCCAAGGCGGCGCTGGCCCAGCCGGCCGGCACCGGCCGGCTGATCGACGCCGGCGGCGTCTCCACCTATCTCGCCACCGCCAAGGTCGGCTTTCCCGGCCTCAAGGAGAGCTGGACGCTGGTGATGACCATCCCCGAGGCGACGCTGACCGCCGGCGCCCACGCCGCTGCCACCGCCATGATCGTCGGCTCGCTCGTCGCCCTCGCCGTCGCTCTCGGCTTCGTCGCCTGGCTCGCCCATACGCTGGCCAAACCGATCGGCGGCATGGCCCGCCGCATGGAGGCGCTGGCCACCGGCGATACCTCGGTGGCCGTCGACGGTGCCGACCGGACCGACGAGATCGGCGCCATGGCGCGCGCCGTCAACGTGTTCCGCGACCATGCCATCGCCCGCCGCGCGCTGGAGGGCGACCAGGCGGCCGAGGCGGCTCGCCGCGACGCCCGCCAGGCCCAGATCGACGCGCTGGTCGCCGGCTTCCGCGAGGAGGCGACCGTCGCCATCGACCGCGTGTCGGCGGCGAGCCACGACCTCGACGCCATCGCCCGCGAGATGGCCGCTTCGGCCGGCCGCAGCACCGAGCGGGCCGGTTTCGCCCACGACGCCGCCGGCCGCGCCTCGGCCAATGTGCAGACCGTCGCCTCGGCGGCCGAGGAGCTGGCCGCCTCGATCGGCGAGATCTCCGCTCAGGTGGCGCGCACCTCGTCGGTGATCGGCTCGGCCACCGAGGGCGCCCGTGTCAGCCACGCCAAGGTCGGCGAGCTGGCCAAGGCGGCCGCCAAGATCGGCGAGGTGGTGACGCTGATCCAGGCGGTGGCCGACCAGACCAACCTTCTCGCCCTCAACGCCACCATCGAGGCGGCCCGCGCCGGCGAGGCCGGCAAGGGCTTCGCCGTGGTGGCGAGCGAGGTGAAGAACCTCGCCGGCCAGACCGCCAAGGCCACCGAGGAGATTTCCCGCCAGATCGCCGCCATCCAGGAAGCGACCAGCGAGGCGGTCGAGGTGATCGCCGGCATCGCCGGCACCATGGAGGACGTCAACACTCATGCCGCCACCATCGCCGCCGCGGTGGAGGAACAGGGCGCCGCCACCTCGGAGATCGGCTCCAGCGTCGAAGCGGCGGCGCGCGAGACCGGCACGGTGGCCGACAACGTCGACGACCTCGGTGCCGCCGTCGGCGACACGCGCGCCGCCGCCGGCCGCGTGCTGGACGCCGCCGGAGCGGTCAACGCCGTGAAGGACGAGCTGGCCGGCGAGATCGAGCGCTTCCTGAAGGCGGTGGCGGCCGCCTGATCCCATCCCACTCAACCTCCGTCGCGCCGTTCGGCGCGGCGGAGGTCGGGAGCGGATGGAATTCGGACGCCGGTCGGGTGCCTTGGCGGCTGCTTCAGAGTTTCTCGCGCCGTGCCCGCCGGGCGGCCAGCCGATGGCGACCCTCGAGCACGGCGAGCAGCAGCAGCGCGACCACCAGCGGCAGCACGAAGTAGATCAGCCGGAACAGGATAAGCGCGGCGGCGACGTCGGGCCGGTGGGCGATGCCGAGGCCGGTCACCACCGTCGCCTCGAACACGCCGACGCCGCCCGGCGTGTTGGCGGCCATGCCGGCCAGGAAGGCGATCGAATAGGTGACGAGATAGCGGGCGGCGTCCGGCACCGCGTCGGGCGGCAGCAGCACGTAGAGCGTGCCGCAGGCGGCGAGCAGGTCGATCGCCCCGGCCAGCACCATCAGGAAGGCCGGCTTGGCCTTGGGCATGCGCACCACCATGCCGCTCACCCGGATGGCCCGCCGCTTCCTGGCCAGCCAGACGATGAACGAGGTGAGCGCCACCAGCACGACGAGGCCGACGATCCGGTCGATGAAATGATGGGGGAATACCGGGTATTGCGTTGTCGGTTCCAGCGTCAGGGCGAGTCCGAGCACGAACAGGATGCCCGACCACATGGTCAGCCAACTCATGACGATCAGCCGCGCCACCACCGAGAAGCTGACGCCGACCATCGAGTAGATGCGGTAGCGGGCGCCGCCGCCCGACAGCAACGGGAAACCCAGCGTATTGGCGAAGACGTTGGCGATCAGGCCGCCGAATACCGCCCGCGCCAGACTGACCGAGCTGACGTAGTTGAGGGCGTGCAGCGCCAGAAGGTCGTAGGTGGCGAGCGCACAAAGGCCGGTGAGCGTCAGCAGGAGGGCCAGCGCGAAGCGATGCGCCGGCAGCGCCAGCGCGGCGGCATGGACGTCGGCAAACGACATCTTGGTCGCCATGTCCCACAGCACCCAGGCCGCGCCGGCAATCAGCACCACGGCGATCGCCGGGCCGACCCACCTGAGCACGCGCCCGAGCCGGCCCGGCGACGCCTCTCGGCGGCTGTCGTCGTCGGTGGGATCAGTCAACTGCTGTCGTCTCCATCCGGGGCGGGCCGGAAGCCGCGCCCGAGACCTTTCATTTAGAACGCCGGCCGCCAAACGCAAACGCATTTTCTGAGCAGCACCAATTCGCGGAGGTACCGGCGCATCCGCTCATCGAAGCCGGAGAAAGGGCCGGCGGCGGCGCGGCGTCCCGCCGATGAAGCCGGCATCACGGGAAGGAAAGCTTGATCTCGCGCTCGTCGCAGACGTCCTTGACCAGCTCGCTGTAGAGCCGCCCGGTGGCGCCCTGCTCGCCGGGCAGCGTCTTGATGCGCACCTTCAGCGCCACGCCGGCCGCCGAGAAGGCGACGACGCCCTGCATCTCCAGCGGTTCCAGCACGACGGCGCCGCGCGGCCCGTTCATCAGCCGGTCGAACGCCTCGCGCATGGCCGCCTTAGCCGCTTCGAGATCGGTGGCATAGGAGAAGCTGATCGTCGCGGAGGCATAGGCGAAGCCGCGCATGGCGTTGGAAACGCTGGTCACCGACGAGAAGGGGATGATGTGATAGACGCCGTCGCCGTCGCGGATGCCGACCGAGCGGATGGTCAGCCGGTCGACGGTGCCGGTGATGCCGGCGACAGTGACCGTGTCGCCCTCGTTCATGGCGTTCTCGAACTGGATGAAGGCACCGGTGATGATGTCCTGCACCAGCTTCTGCGAGCCGAAGCCGACGGCGAGGCCGACGACGCCGGCGCCGGCCACCAGCGGCGCGATATCGACGCCGAGCTGGCTGAGCGCCAGCATGGCGGCGATGACGATCAGCACGATCGAGAAGGCGTTGCGGAACAGCGACAGCAGCGTGCGGGTGCGGGCGTTGGTGATGCGGCCGAGCGACGGGTTGAGCCGGTATTCCACCCAGCTCGACGCGGCGAGCCAGATGCCGCCGGCCACCAGCACGATGATCACCGCCGACAGGATGCGGCCGACCGCGTCGGTGCCGCCGTCCGACTGGAACCAGTCGATGACGTCGATGACGCCCCAGCTCTGCAGCACCACCGCCGTCACCGCCAGTACCAGCACGATGCGCACGGCGCGGAAGAACATCGGCACCATCATGTTGAGCCGCGCCTCGAGCAGCGGCAGCGTCTTCTTTACGTCAGCCGGCAGGCGGACGCCACCGGCCATCGCGTGCACGATCAGGGTGTCGGCGAGACCACCGAGGGCGATGGCGGCGATGGTCTCCACCGTCGCCCAGGCCATGTAGTCGACGGCGTCGAACGGCCGGCTCACCCACAGCACGAAGGCCACGGCGAGATAGAAGATGACGATGACGTGCCAGCCATGGGCGAGCAGCGTCAGCAGCGTGCGCGGCACCGAACTCTTCACCGGCTCGATCAGCCGGTAGAGACCCGCCCGCACCTCGTCGCGCTTCATCGTCACTAGCACCGCGGCGCCGATCAGCGTGATCAGCACCACGGCGAGGCGGAAGCCGATGCCCACCGAGAAGCCGATCGCCTTGTTGACCATCGGATGGGCGACCAGCACGCCGTAGCCGAGGAAGCCGACCAGCCGACTGAGCCAGAGATACCAGAAGCGCGCCGTCGGCGGATCGAGGTCGAACACCTTCAGCGCCGGCCGGCGATACTGGAACACGGCGGCAAGGCAGCTCTTCAGGAACTCGATCACCACGAAGGCGTCGATGAACAGGCTCTGCAACAGGTCGATGCGGCTGCCGCCCGAAGCGGCGATGGCATAGGCCGAGGTGGCGAACCAGGCGATGCCGATCACCGCCCAGTCGACGAGCAAAGCGAGACCGGCCCACAGCACCCGCTGCGGCAACGCCTTGCCCCCGGCGACCCGCTCGATGGCGCCGAGCGGAAACCGGGCGAGAAAGCGGGCGATGTAGAGCGTCGCGAAAGCGAACACCACCAGGATGATCAGCGACAATCCCTGCTCGCGCACGCCCTCCCAGTTGACGTCGGCGCTGCCGTCGACGAGCCGGGTGAGGTTGCCGAGGCCGCGGCCGATGGTCATCACCACGTCGACCACCTGCCGGGAGAGATCCTGCGTCACCGAGCCGATCTCGCGGGCGAGCGGCACCTTCGGCGCGTCCGCGGGCGCGGCCTCGGCGGGAGCGGGCGTCGTGCCGTCGGCCGCCAACG
>LUYO01000209.1:0-7430 GCA_001603295.1 Rhodobacterales bacterium Alpha_02 | reverse complement strand
CGCAGGCCCGGCTCGGTGGCTCGCGTGGCGCCGGTGATGGCGAGCGGCCCGCCGTAGAAGCGCGCCGTCGTTGCCACAGCAAGCCGGCAGCGGATGGTGTCGCCGTCGGCGGTCACCGTCACGTCGCGGCCGGAACGGGCCAGCGCCAGCCGGAGGCCGCGCCAGGCATAGGCGAGCTTGCCCCAGCGCCGCTTGAAGGCGCCGTCGACGGCGTGCACCACGTCGGCGTCGAAGCCGGCCGACACCATCAGCGCGAACGGCCGCTCGCCCACCATGCCCAGGTGAAGCGGCGAGGCACGGCCGGCGGCGATGCGGTCGGCCAGCTTCTCCGGCGAGAACGGCTGGCCAAGCTCGTGCGCCAGCACGTTGGCGGTGCCGAACGGCAGGATGGAGAGGGCGGGCGCGTCGCCCTCGCGCCGGACGAGGCCGGTGATCGCCTCGTTGATCGAGCCGTCGCCACCGCCCACCACCAGCGTGCGCACCCCGGCCGGCAGATCGGCGGCGATATCGGTCAGTTCGCCGGGATGACGGGTCAGCCGGACGTCGGAACGATGGCCGAGCCGGTCGAGCCGCGCGGCCAGCCGCATCAACCGGCGGTAGCTGAAGCTGCCGGCCACCGGGTTGGCGACCACCAGGGTCGGCGCCGGATCATGCGGCATCTTCGTCTCCCGTCGGCGGCGGCACGTAGCCCGGCTTGAACGGCGCCATGCCCTGACGGGCCAGCTCGTCGGCGCGCTCGTTCATGTCGTGGCCGGCGTGGCCCTTCACCCAATGCCACTCGACGCTGTGGCGCGCGCGCGCCGCCTCGAGCCGCTGCCAGAGGTCGGCGTTCTTCACCAGCTTCTTGTCGGCGGTCTTCCAGCCGTTCTTCTTCCAGCCGAAGATCCAGCCGGTGATGCCGCCCTTCACATACTGGCTGTCGGTGTAGAGGTCGACCGCGCAGGAACGGGTGAGCGCTTCCAGCGCCGCGCAGGCGGCGGTCAGCTCCATGCGGTTGTTGGTGGTGAGCTGCTCGCCGCCGCAAAGCTCCTTGCGCTTGTCGCCGTAGACGAGGATCGCCCCCCAGCCGCCGGGGCCCGGATTGCCCGAGCAGGCTCCGTCGGTATAGACGGCAACGCGCCGCCCGCCGCTCACGCGCCGTCTCCGATGAGTTCGAGACCATAGGCGGCGGCATTGGCCGCCGTACGATGGAAACGCAGCTTCCGGTAGTATTCGAGCGGGTCCTTCTTGCGCACCAGCGCGCCGGCCGGCGTCATCAGCCAGTCGTAGAGGCGGGTGAGCAGGAAGCGCAGCGCCGCGCCGCGGCAGAGCACCGGCAGCGCCGCGATCTCGGCTGCATTGAGTGGCCGGCCGCTGGTATAGCCGGTCAGCATCGCCCGGCCCTTGGTGGCGTTGAAGGCGCCGTCCGGCTCGAAGCACCAGGCGTTGAGGCAGATGGCGAGGTCGTAGGCGAGGAAGTCGTTGCAGGCGAAGTAGAAGTCGATCAGGCCGGAGAGCCGCCCCTTCAGGAAGAACACGTTGTCGGGAAACAGGTCGGCGTGGATGACGCCCTCCGGCAGGCCCTTCGGCCAATGGGCCGCGATGTAAGCGAGTTCGGTCTCGATCTCGCCGCCGAGCCCGATCAGCACCTCGTCGGCGCGGGCGGCGCTGCCGGCGTAGAGCGGCGGCCAGCCGTCCGGTCCGAGGCCGTTGCGGCGGCGGATCTGAAAGCCTTCGCCGGCCTTGTGCAGGCGGGCCAGCGCCTCGCCGACCTGGCCGCAATGGCCGACCTCCGGCCGCTTCACCCACATGCCGTCGAGGAAGCTGACGATGGTGGCGGGACGGCCGGCCAGCCGCCCCAGCGCCTGGCCGTCGCGGTCGCGGATTGGCTCGGGGCAGGTGATGCCGCGGCTGGCCAGATGGTCCATCAGGCCGAGGAAGAACGGCAGGTCGGCTTCGTTCACCCGCTTCTCGTAGAGCGTCAGGATGTAGCGTCCGGCCTCGGTGCCGAGCAGGAAGTTGGAATTCTCGACGCCCTCGGCGATGCCCTTGCAGGAAACCAGGGCGCCGATGTCGTAGCGGGTCAGGAAATCGGCGAGTTCCTCGTCGGAAACGTCCGTGTAGACGGCCATTCTAGACCTCCGGGCCGTCTTGGCCGGTCATGTCGCGCAACTGGCGGGGCAGGGTGAAGGCGATCGTTTCCTCGGCCGTGCGCACGGTCTCGACCGACACGTCGTGGCGGGCGGCGAAGGCGTCGATGATCTCCTCGACGAGGATTTCCGGCGCCGAGGCGCCGGCGGTGATGCCGAGCGTGCCGATGCCGGCGAGCGCGTCCCAATCGAGGTCGGAGGCCCGCTGGATCAGGAAGGCGCGGGCGCAGCCCTCGCGGGCGGCGACTTCGCGCAGCCGCTGCGAGTTGGACGAGTTGGGCGCCCCCACCACCAGCATGGCGTCGACCTTCGGCGCCACCTCGCGCACGGCGGCCTGGCGGTTGGTGGTGGCGTAGCAGATGTCGCTCTTGTGCGGCGGCACGATGTCCGGGAAGCGGGCGGACAGCGCCTCGACGATCGCCCGCGTGTCGTCGACCGACAGCGTGGTCTGCGAGGTGTAGGAGAGCACGGTACCCTCGGGGAAGCCCAGCCTTGCCACGTCGTCGACGGTCTCGATCAACGTCACCGAGCCCTCGGGCAATTGGCCCATGGTGCCGATCACCTCCGGGTGGCCGGCGTGGCCGATCAGGATGACGTGGCGGCCCTTCCTGTGGTGGATTTCCGCCTCGCGGTGCACCTTGGTGACCAGCGGGCAGGTGGCATCGAGCTGGAACAGGCTGCGGGCGGCGGCGGCGGCCGGTACCGAGCGCGGCACGCCATGCGCCGAGAAGATCACCGGCTGCGTGGTGTCGGGGATCTCGTCCAGCTCCTCGACGAACACCGCGCCCTTGGCCCTGAGTTCCTCGACGACGTATTTGTTGTGGACGATCTCGTGCCGCACGTAGACCGGCGCGCCATAGCGGGCGAGCGCCAGATCGACGATCTGGATTGCCCGGTCGACGCCGGCGCAGAAGCCGCGCGGCGCGCAGAGCAGGATCTTGAGCTTCGGCTTGGTCACCGGCGACACCTCGTCTCGCATGGCTGCGGAATAGCAGGGTTTGCCCCGATGATGTCAAGGGAAAGGCGGACGTCCGACGCCCCGCCGCGAGCGGCGCGGAACGAGTCGCCAAGGCCGGTATCGCGTGCTATGGAAGCGGCGCAGCGGAGGTGAGGCTCTCATGATCTCTGGCGGTTTCAGCGGTAAAACCTTGTCGGCGCTTGCGCTGGCGCTCGCGCTTTCGGCCTGTTCCTCGGATGGCGGCTTCTCCGCCCGATCGCTGGTCGCCGGCGGTCCCGATCCGAAGGCGGAGCAGGAGGGCCTGGAGAAATTCGCGGTGGTCGCCGTCTGTCCGGACGTGCAGGTGCGCGACGGCACGCAGATGCTGGCCGTGTTCGAGAAGGGCAAGGAGGGCGACTACAGCGCCATCCGCTTCCAGGGCTCCATCCGCAAGTTCGCCCGCGAATGCCGCACCGACGCCTCCGGCACGACGACCATCAAGGTCGGCGTCGCCGGCCGTCTGCTGGCCGGCCCCAACGGGGCGACCGGCGCCGCCACGCTGCCCCTGCGCGTCGTGCTGGTGCGCAACGGCGACGAGGTGCTCTATTCCAAGCTCTATCCGCTGAACGTGACGATCGCGCCGGGTACCGCCGCCGCCGACTGGGACCTCGTGGCGCCCGACGTCATCGTTCCCGGCGACAAGAGTCAGGGCAATTTCGTCATCTACGTCGGCTTCGACGAGTCCGGCAAGAAGAAGTAGGCCACTGGCAGGTAATCGGAGCCGCCGTGAGGCGGCTTCCGGCGCCAAGCGGTGCCGTGTGGGAAGCGGGCTTGACGTGGCGAAGCCCCGTCAGGCGCAAAGCGGAGCGGAAGCCAAGGCTGGAGGCCGCCGGCGCTTGAGGCAGAAAAAGAACCCAGTTGATATTCCGCCACTGACAAGTCATGCTGGCGGCCGTCCGGGATAGTCGTGCCCGGACGCGGGGCCGCAAGGCTCCGAGACGCTGCGCGGGAGAGATCGGCGGTGCTTACCGCCGGCGCCGAAGGAGCAACCGCCCCGGAAACTCTCAGGCAAACGGACCGCTCGCAGCGGACGACGCTCTGGAAAGCAGGCGAGGCCGATGGTCTCGACTCACCGAAGGAGTAACCCGGACAGGGCGTCCGGGGAAATCTCTCAGGTTTCGTGACAGAGGGGGCGCGGATACGACGGTCGTCGTCCGCCCACCTCTATCCGGAGCCGATGCATGATGACGTCAGTCCATGCCGACCACGATCCGCATTCCGGCGTGCCGCTAGAGCCGCTGAAAACCCCCCTTTACGACGCCCACGTGGCGCTTGGCGCCCGCATGGTGCCGTTCGCCGGCTATCTGATGCCGGTGCAATACGAGGGCATCCTCGCCGAGCACGCCCATTGCCGGGCGGCGGCCGGACTGTTCGACGTCTCCCACATGGGACAGGCGACGCTCTCCGGCCCCGACCACGCGACGGTCGCCCGCGCCCTCGAGGCGCTGGTGCCGGCCGACATCCTCGGCCTCGAACCGGGCCGGCAGCGCTATTCGCAACTGCTCAACGAGCGCGGCGGCATCCTCGACGACCTGATGGTGCACCGCGCCCCCGGCGCCGACGGCACGCTCGGCCTCGTCGTCAACGCCGCCTGCAAGGTCGCCGACTACGCCCATATCGCCGCCCGCCTGCCGGACGACGTGCTCATCGAAATCCACGAGGAGCGGGCGCTCTTGGCACTGCAGGGACCCGAGGCGGTCGACGTGCTGACCTCGCTCGGCGCCGACGTGGCCGGCTGGGACTTCATGGACGTCGGCCCGGCGTCGATCGCCGGCATCCCGGTGTTTCTTTCCCGCTCCGGCTACACCGGCGAGGACGGCTTCGAGATATCGGTCAGCGCCGACACCGTCGCCGGCCTCTGGACCGTCCTGACGCGCGATTCCCGCGTCCGGCCGATCGGCCTCGGCGCCCGCGATTCGCTGCGCCTCGAAGGCGGGCTCTGCCTCTACGGTCATGACATCGACGAGACCACGACGCCGGTCGAGGCCGGCCTCTTGTGGTCGATCCAGAAGCGTCGCCGCGAGGAAGGCGGTTTTCCGGGCGCCGACGTCGTCCGCACGCAGATCGCCGAGGGCGTCGCCCGCAAGCGCGTCGGCATCCGGCCGGACGGCCGGGCGCCGGCCCGCGACGGCACCGAGATCGTCGACGGCAACGGCGTCGCCATCGGCCACGTCACCTCCGGCGGCTTCGGCCCGACGGTGGGCGGCCCGGTGGCCATGGGCTACGTCGCCGCCGTCCATTCGCGGCCCGGCACGCGGGTCGGGCTGGTGGTGCGCGGCAAGGCGCTGCCGGCCGAGATCGTTTCCCTTCCCTTCGTTCCGGCGCGCTTCCGTCGCGCGCCCAAATAAGCTTCAGAGAGACAGCGGGGCAGCAGCCATGACCAAGTATTACACCGAAGACCACGAGTGGATCGCCGTCACCGGCAACGTCGCGACGCTCGGCATCACCGATTACGCGCAGGCCCAACTCGGCGACGTGGTGTTCGTCGAGGTGCCGAGCATCGGCCGCAAGGTGAAGAAGGGCGAGGAGACGGCGGTGGTCGAGAGCGTCAAGGCGGCGAGCGAGGTCTACTCGCCGGTGACCGGCACCGTCGTCGCCGCCAACGAGCCGCTGGCCGACAGCCCGATCACCGTCAACGAGGACCCCGAGGGCGCCGCCTGGTTCTGCAAGATCGAGATGGCCGATCCCTCCGAGCTTGAGGTGCTGATGGACGAGACCGCCTACAAGGCCTTCGTCGCCGGGCTCTAAGCGGCCGGATCGTTCTTTCCCGAGGCGTCGCGCTTCCCGTACCCACGGGAAAGCGCCCCCTTCTCCTCGCGTCCTCCGGAGTGCATGCCATGCGCTATCTTCCGCTTTCCGACGCCGACCGGGCCGACATGCTTGCCGCCATCGGCGCCGCCTCGGTCGACGAGCTGTTCGCCGACCTGCCGGCCGACCGGCGCCTCGCCGCGCTGCCGAACCTGCCGCTGCATATGAGCGAGCCGGCGGTCGCTCGCCGTCTCGGCGCGCTCGCCGCGCGCAACACGCCGGCCGGCTCGGTGCCCTTCTTCGTCGGCGCCGGCGCCTACCGGCATCACGTGCCGGCCACCGTCGACCACCTGATCCAGCGCTCGGAGTTCCTCACCAGCTACACGCCCTACCAGCCGGAGATCGCGCAGGGGACGTTGCAGGTGCTGTTCGAGTTCCAGACGCAGGTTGCCCGCCTCACCGGCATGGAGGTGGCCAACGCCTCGATGTACGACGGCTCGACGGCGCTGGCCGAGGCCGTGCTGATGGCCCACCGCATCACCAAACGCGACAAGGCGGTGCTGTCGGGCGGCGTGCACCCGCATTATCGCGGCGTCGTCGAGACGGTGACGCGCCTCTCCGGCCATCAGGTGGAAAGCCTGTCGCCCGATGTCGCCGGCACGGAGGATATCCTCTCGCGCATCGACGACACCACCTCCTGCGTCGTCGTGCAGTCGCCGTCCTTCTACGGCCATCTCCAGGATCTCCAGCCGATCGCCGACAAGGCGCATGCCGTCGGCGCGCTGCTAATCGCCTGCTTCACGGAGGTGGTATCGCTCGGCCTGATCGAGCCGCCGGGCGCCCAAGGTGCCGATATCGTGGTCGGCGAGGGCCAATCGCTCGGCAACCCGCTGTCGTTCGGCGGCCCCTATGTCGGCCTGTTCGCCACGCGGCAGAAATACGTCCGCCAGATGCCCGGCCGCCTCTGCGGCGAGAGCGTGGATGCCGATGGCCGCCGCGCCTTCGTGCTGACGCTGTCGGCCCGCGAGCAGCACATCCGCCGCGAGAAGGCCACCTCCAACATCTGCACCAACGCCGGCCTCTGCGCGCTGGCCTTCTCGATCCACCTGACGCTCCTGGGCGGCGCCGGATTGGAAAAACTCGCCCGGATCAACCATGCCGCCGCCGTCAGGCTCGCCGACCTCCTCGCCGCCATCCCCGGCGTCGAGCTGATGAACGCCGGCTTCTTCAACGAGTTCGCCCTGCGCCTGCCGAAGGACGCCGCCGCCGTCGTCGAGACGCTGGCCGGACAGGGCATCCTGGCCGGCGTGCCGGCCAGCCGGCTGGAGCCCGGCCGGCCGGAGCTGGACAACCTGTTGGTCGTCGCCGCCACCGAGGTCAACACCGACGACGACCGGGCGGCCTTCGCGGCCGCGCTCGCGGAGGCGCTGGCATGACCGATCGGCATCCGCCCCGCGATGGCGGGGCGCCCAACCCGCCGCGCCGCGTCTTCAGCGACAAGCCGGCGAGGACGCCGAGCCGCTACCGCAGCTTCCTCCTGTCGACGCTGTTCACCT
>LUYO01000208.1:0-3263 GCA_001603295.1 Rhodobacterales bacterium Alpha_02 | reverse complement strand
AAGCTCGGCCGCCGCCGCCTCTCGGTCGAGACTGTCGACGGGAATGGAGAAAGTTTCGGCCGACATCGCGCGTCTCCGGTCAGGCTGTGTCCGGTCCCGGTTAAAGCCGAAGACCCGAGCGGCACGCAAGCTCTCAAAGCGGCGCGACAGCCGCCGTCACCATGATCGCACCGGCGAAAACGCCGAGCACGGTGGCGGTGGCCCTGTTGACCGCATGGGCGCCGGCCCGGCGGCGGCCGAGACGGCCGAGAACGAGGCCGAGAATGCCCCAAGCCGTGGTGGCGACGGCGATGGTAACGGCAAGGCCGGCAAGGAGTGGCAGCGGCGGCAGGCCGGGCGGCAGGATGGCGAAGGCGAGCACCAGCGCCTTCGGGTTGAGAAGGGTGATCACGAATACGCGCGAGGTCGACACTGCCGCGCCGGCCGCCGGGTCGGACCGCCACAGCTTCACCGCCGACAGGGCGAGCGCCAGGGACGCCACGAGCTTCAGGACCGGTGCGGCAGCCGGCGCGGCGCCGGCCAGCGCGGCGGCGGAAAGGCCGAGCAGCGTCAGCGACAGGCCATAGGCGGCGAGCACGGCGGCGACCGCCTTCGGCAGGCGGTGACGGCCGCCGGTCGCCGTGGCGGCGGCCACCAGCGCGTTGGTCGGGCCGGGCAACAGCAGCAGCAACAGGGCGGCGGACAACGGGACGGCGAAGGGCATGGCGGCTCCCGGAAAAGCTCACCGGCAATAGCATATTTCGCGGCCGGAAAAAGCCGTCCGGTCCGGCCGGCGGATGGTCAACTATGTCTTAATCCCGTTTCCAAGCGGCGTTCCGATTTGCTAAGTCTCTTCGCGAGGGGCGGAGCCCGTCGTGGTGCGATCCTTGCACGGCGGCGCGGCAACCGGTTGGTGGCGGCGCGGCAGAGGCTTGGGGCCGCCGTCGCCCCGGATCGGGTATACGGGAGCCAAGACGCTGAATTCGCTGTATTTCGGTATCGGATTCACGGTCATTCTGGCGCTTTTCGTGGCGCTGGTCGGGCCGCTTTTCGTCGACTGGACGGCCTACCGGGCCGCTTTCGAGACGGAAGCCGCGCATGTTCTGGGACACAAGGTGTCCGTCCGCGGGACGGCCGACGCCAACCTGTTGCCCTATCCCTCGCTCTCTTTCTCCAACGTGGTGATCGGCGACGATCCGAACGCGCCGCTGATGACGGTCGGCCGCTTCGACATGGAGATCGAGTTGTTCCCGCTGTTGTCGGGTGAAATCCACGTCACCGCCATGCACGTCGTCGAGCCGGAGCTAAACGTCCGCATCGACGACAACGGCGCCTTCGAGTGGATGGCAGCCGACGGCGGCCTCGGCATCAACCCGAGCCGGGTGACGCTGAGCGGCGTCGACATCGAGAACGGCCGCGTCGTCGTCGCCGACGCCCGGCACAGCCAGCCGGTGGTGGTCGACGCCATCAACGCCCGCCTCGACGCGCCGGCCCTGGCCGGCCCCTACAAGATCGAGGGCACGGCGCGGACCGGCGGCGACACCTTTTCCGTCAAGGCGGCGACCGGCGCCGCCGACGGCAGCGGCACGCTGACGCTGAAGGCCAACGTGCGCTCGGCGGCCCGTCCGGTGGCGGCGAGCTTCGACGGCCGGCTCAAGATCGCCAACCACCGGCCGACCTGGGCCGGCAAGGCGACGCTGGCCCGCGTCATCGCCAAGGAGGACCGGGAGACGCTGCCCTGGTCGCTCGACGCCGATCTCGATGTGTCCAGCCGGGCGGTGCTCGCCAAGGCGCTGGAGTTCCGCTACGGCAGCGAGGAGCGGCCGTTCAGCATTTCCGGCGTCGCCACGCTCGACCTCGCGGCGGTGCCGAGCTTCGAGGCGGTGCTGTCGGCCCGCCAGATCGACCTCGATCGGACGCTCGGCGAGGGACCGGACAAGCCGGTGTCCTTCGACGGCGCGCTCACCGCCTTCGGCGCCGCTATCGCCGGCCTGCCGGTGCCGGGCGTGCCCGGCCGCATCGGCTTCGACATTCCCGGCGTGGTGGTCGGCGGCAGCATCGTCTCCGATCTCCGGGCCGACCTCGTTACCGCCGCCTCTGGCTGGACCATCGATACGCTGGAGGCGACGCTGCCCGGCCGTTCGTCGCTCGCCGCCCACGGCCGGCTCGCAACGGCTCCGACCGTTGGCTTCGACGGTGACGTGACGTTGTCCTCCGAGCAGCCGGCGACGCTGATCGCCTGGTGGGCGCCCAACCGGCCGAAGGTGGTCCTCGATCCGTTCCGCGTCAGCGCCAAGGTGGCCGCCTCGGCCGACGGGCTGACGCTCGATGAGGTCGACGCCCGCCTCGACGACGGCCGGGTCAGCGGCTCGCTCGATTTCTCGCCCGGTCTCGCCGGCCGCAAGCCGCGCCTGACGCTGGCGCTCGACGCCGACCAGCTCCGCCTCACCGACGTCGAGACGGTGGCCGGCCTGGTCACCGGGCCGGGCGCCGGCGCCGACGTGGTGGTCAAGGCGGCGATCGGCACGCTGATCGCCGGCGACGCCCGCGCCGAGGGCTTCGACGTGTCGGCGTCGCTGGTCGATGCTACGCTCGACGTCGACCGGCTGTTCGTCCGCTCGCTGTCCGGCACCCGCGTCACGGCGGCCGGCACCATCCGCGACGTGACGACGACGCCCGACGGTTCGATCCAGATGCGCGTCTCGGCCGAGAAGCTGGACGGCATCGCCGATCTCGCCCGCGCGCTCGTCCCCGACACGCCGGCCGCCGCCTTCCTGCGCGACGCCGCACCCCATCTCGGCCCGGCCAGCCTCGAAGGCACGGTGCTGGCCAGGGCGTCGGGCGAGGGCACCGACGTCAAGGTGGAGCTGAACGGCTCGGCCGGCGCCACCGACATCCGCGGCGAGCTGGCCTTCAAGGGCCGCGTCGACGCCTGGGACGCCGCCGACATCTCCACCGACCTCCGCCTCGACGGACCTGATGGCGCCGAGCTGATGCGGCAGTTCGGCCTTGCCGTGCCGGACGTCGGCCGGCCGGGCGCCGGCAGCCTGACGCTGTCGGCCATGGGCAAGTCGAAGGACGGCCTCGCCGTGGTGCTGCGCGGCGCCATGGGACCGACCGAGGTGACGCTCAACGGCTCGGCCACCTTGACGCGCGGCGCGGCGCCGGGTGCCGAGCTGGACCTCGACCTGAAGTCGCCCGACGTCGGCTCGCTGCTGGTACTCTCGGGCAACATCGTGCAGGGGGTGATCGGCTCGACGCCGGCCGACGTCGCCGCCCATCTC
>LUYO01000207.1:0-4231 GCA_001603295.1 Rhodobacterales bacterium Alpha_02 | reverse complement strand
CCCGCCGCTCCGGCGGCAGCTCCGCGTTGTGGCGGCGCAGCCAGCCGACGAAAGCCTCCACCTCGACGTTGCGCCACATCCAGGTCGGGAAGCGCTGGAACGGCGGCTCGCCGCCGGCCGCCGGCCGATGACGGACGTAACGGTCGACGGCGGCGGCATCCGGCCAGTCGGCCTCGACGGCAACGAGGCTGAAGCCATGCTCCTCGACGAGGCGGCGGGTGATGGCGGCGCGCGCCCGATAGAACTCGGCCGTGCCGTGCGTCGATTCGCCGAGCAATACCAGCCGGCGGTCGGCGAAACGGTCGAAGACCCGGGCGAAGGCTGGGTCGTCGATCTCCGGCAGCGGTTCGGCGGCGGTGGCGATCAGGTCCGCGAGGCGCGGAACGGCCGGTGGTGCGCCGCGCCAGCCCTCGGCGCCGATCAGCGGTACGAAATGCACGCCGCCGAGGTCCTCCGAGACGTAGTCCGTCTCGCTGCGGCGGGTTACTTTCAGGAGGCGCTGCAGCGTCTCCTCGCTGCCGACTGGCATCACCAGACGGCCGCCGACGGCGAGCTGCCGCTTCAGCGCCTCCGGCACGCGTGGCCCGCCGGCCGATACGATGATGACGTCGAAGGGTGCCACCTCGGGCCAGCCCCGGCTGCCGTCGCCGGCCCGGATCTCCACGTTGTCGTAGCGGAGCGCCGCGAGCCGCCGCCGGGCGGCGATGGCAAGCGGGGCATGCCGCTCGATGGCATGAACCCGGCCGGCGATGCGGCTCAGCACGGCCGCCGCGTAGCCCGAACCGGCGCCGACCTCCAGCACCCGGTCGGCCGGCCGCACCGCCGCCGCGGCGATCATCAGCGCTACGACAAACGGCTGCGAGATGGTCTGTCCTTCGCCGATCGGCAGCGGTGCGTCGTCGTAGGCGGACGCCTCGGACCCCGCCATCACGAAAGCCTCGCGCGGTACCTCGGCCATGGCGGCGAGCACGGCGGCGTCGCGTACGCCGCGCCGCGCGATCTGGGTCTCCACCATATGCTGTCGGGCCTTGGCGAGGTCGGCGGACATGGGCGTCTACTTGCTGGTGCGGCCGACCTGCCGGGGATCGACGCCGCCCTGCTGGTTGAGATCGTTGGCGAAGTCGCCTTCGATGGTGTCGTCGCCCTTGAGGAGTTCGTCGTCCTCGGGCGTCGTGATGCCGGGCGAACGGCCGATGCCGGGATCCTCGACGAGGTCCTTGTCGGACGGCATTTGCGTCTTGGGATGCCTGTCGGGCGTCATGGCTTGTCTCCCTTGTCGGGCTGGACGCGGGGCTTGTTGTGGTCGCTTTCCTGATGGACCCCGCGTGGCATCCGCCGTTCGTCGCCAGCCGAGACCGGCGGCACGGGTCCGTCCTGCCGCTCGGGCGGCGGTTGCCCGGCCGGCCGGTCGAGGTCGGCGCGTTCGTCGAACTCGGGGCCGGCGTTGGCCGTCTCCACCCGCTTCTCGATGATGTCGAGCTGCTGCTCGTGGGTTCTCCTCGACTGCATGGCTTTGCTCCTGAAGTCGTCGGGAGTAGATTAACGTCGCGCTCCGGGGGTAGTTCCTCCTGTTGCGGGAACATCCGACCCCTCAGGGCATTGGTGCGTTGCCAAGCGTTTTCCAACGGAGGGAGGCCGAGATGCCCCTAAGCCTGATCAGTCCGGCGTTTGCCGATGGCGCCCCGATCCCGCTCAAGTACAGCCGCGACGGCGACAATCTATCGCCGGAACTGCGCTGGAGCGGCCTGCCGGACGGCACGCGCAGCCTGGCGCTGGTGGTCGAGGACCCGGATGCCCCGCGCGGCACATTCTATCATTGGGGCGTCTACAACGTGGCGCCCGACGTCGACCGCTTCCCGGAAAGCGTCGAGACGGGACCGCTGAAACACGTGGCGCCGGTGGTGGTGAACGACTTCGGCAACGCCAGCTACGACGGGCCGGAGCCGCCGCACGGGCATGGCGTCCATCATTACCACTTCCGCCTCTACGCGCTCGATGCGCCGTCGCTGCCGGTGCCGCGCACCGCCGACGTGCGGCAACTCCGCCGGGAGGCGGAAAAGCACGCGCTGGCGGTCGCCGAGCTGGTCGGCACCTACGAACGCTGATACCGTTTGCCGATTTCTCATGCCGCTGATGCAGATGAGAAATCGGCAACGACCTCAATGAGTGGATGCGTCCGCATCTTCGCGACTTGGTATGAGACGAGCCGGCGCGTCCGTCACGCTCTGGCCGGCGGCCTCGTGCTGTCGCGGAATATCAGGTCGACCGGCCAGACCTCCTGGCTGGCCGACGCCGCCTTGCCGCCGAGGAGGTCGGCGACCATCTCGGCGATGCGTTCGCCGGCCTTGTGGATCGACGAGAAGGTAGTGGTCAGCGGCGGATTGTGGGTCTCCGGCCGGATCGAGCTGATGCCGTCGTCATGGGCGATCACCGAGATGTCCGAACCGATGGCGAGGCCGCGATCGCGGATCGCTCGGCAGGCGCCCATGGCCGAGAAGATGCTGGAGCAGATGACGGCGGTGGGCGGCGTTTCGCTCGACAGCATGCCGGCGGTCAGCCGGTAGCCGGCTTCGTCGGTCATCACATCGGAATCGTTCAGCGCGTCCGGTGCCTCGAGGCCGGCCGCGACGAGGGCCGATCGCCAGCCGGCCTCGCGGTCGACGGCGAAGGATTGGCGCAAGTCGCCGTTGACGAGGCCGATGCGCTGGTGGCCGAGGCCGATCAGCAGTTCGGCCGCCTGCCGGAAGGCACCCTCGTTGTCGATGTCGAGGAAGGCGTAGGGGTGCGGAGCCCGCGTGCGGCCGTGCACCACATAGGGAATGCCGAGCTTGTCGAGCAGCGGCACGCGCGGGTCGGCGACCAGCGGGCCCGACAGCACCACCGCGTCGACCGATCGCCGCTGGGCGAGCCGCCGGTAGCTCGCCTCGGCGCTGTCGAAGCTGGCGCTGACCAGCACGTCCATCTGCCGGCGAGCGGCGCTGTTGGTGAGGCCGGACAGGAAGTCGGTGAACAGCGGGTCGAGCAGCGGGTCGTTGCCGGACGGAAAGACGATGCCGATCGCCCCGGACTGGCCGGTCGCCAGACGGTGGGCGTTGACGTTCGGCGAGTAGCCGAACCGCCGCGCCGCCTCCAGCACCCGTTCGCGCGTGTCGGCGCTGACATCGCTGTAGCCGTTGAGGGCGCGGCTGACCGTGCTCTGCGACAGCCCGAGATGACGCGACAGTTCCTTGAGATTCATGATCCGCCGGCAAGACTAGGAAGAAACCGCCTGTATAGCCGCCACATCCCGGCTTGTACAGCTTGTCGTGTGCTCCGGAAGCGCTTTCATATGACGATTAGTGTGCGCTCTGGAAAGAAAACGTTGCGAAAAGGCAGAGGAAGGCAGGATGCCGTTTGGTCAATACGCTGGACTACGTGATCGAACACAACACTGCGTAAATTCATTGACAGCGACCAACGTCGATGTTAGCTCACAAAAGCGCTTTTGGTAGGGCTCAAGCCGTTGATCGGACAGTAGGGAGAGGAGTGCCGATGAGCGCCCCCGTGTTGACGCTGGAAGATCTGCGCCGCCGTTTCGCACGGCGCCCCGACGCCGTCCTCGATCTTGCGGACGATCTCGCCGCCCGCTTCGCCGCCTCGGGCGATGCCTTCGTTGCAGCGCCGCTGCGCGCAGCGGCCGGCGATCTCCTCGACCGCTATCCCGATCCCACGGCCCTGCCGCTCTGGGGCATGCCGTGCGTCGTCGGCGCCAACATCGACGTCGCCGGTCTCGCTACCTCGGCCGGTCTGCCGGCGCTTGATTTCCTGCCCGATTTCGACGCCGTGGCGGTGGAACGGCTGCGCGCCGCCGGCGCCCTCGTCGTCGGTAAGGCGGCGGTCGACCCGCTCGGCCTCGATGCTTCGGCCGGCGCGGCGGCCGAGGCCGTCGCCGCCGGCCTTGCCGTCTTCGCCATTGCCAGCGACCGCACGGGCGCCGCCAGCCTCGACGCCGCCCGCCGAGGCGTGGTGGCCGTCAAGCCGACACCGGGGCGCATTGGCACCGACGGCCTGTTCGGTGCCACGCCGGGGATCGACGGCATCACCATCCTCGCGGCCGACGTCGCCTCCGCCGTGGCGGTGCGCCGGGCGATCGAGGACGCCGAACGGCGGCCGACGCCGGCGCCCACCCGCCTCGGCCTGCTCAACGACCATGCCGCCGGTCGCGCTGTCGCCGATCGGCTCGGTCTCACAC
>LUYO01000206.1:0-3778 GCA_001603295.1 Rhodobacterales bacterium Alpha_02 | reverse complement strand
GGCGACAACCAGTCCGCCGGCACCACGTCGCTGCAGCGCCGCCGTCGATGGAGCGGGTTATATGAGCCCCACCCCGGCCTGTCAACGCCTTTTCTTCAAAAAACCGTCACAGACGGCCGAAGCGCGCAAAACCCCGGATTTCCGAGGTTTTTGACAGTGCGGCGCCGGCATTCGCCAGGACGCTCCCGGCATTTCCGGGCTTTTCCGCCCGCCATCCGGCAGGCTCGCGGCGACCTTCGGCAGTTTCCTCGGCGTCGTGATGCAGATATGGTAAACAAAACGGAAACGACAAGGAGTCGCTCGTTGCCCGAAACCAGTTTTTCCGCCGTCCTCGCCGGGACGGCGCCGATGCTGCCGGTTATCGTCGTCGTCGCCGTCCTCCTCCTCGTGACGGCAATGAGCCTCGCCGGCCGGCGTCGCGTCGCCGCCCGCGAGGCGGCCGGCCGGCTGGAGCTTGCCCGCCTCGACGAGCGCCTCACCCGGCTCAATGACGCGGACAGCCAGCTCTCCGCCCTGAAGGAGCGTCACGCCGCGCTCACCGCCGATCTCGCCCGTACCCGCGCCACGCTCGACGAGCGCGACAACGAGGCGCGGCGGCTCAAGCAGGAGCTTGAGGCGGAACGCGCCAACCTCACCGAGGTCAGGGGCCGACACGACGAGGACGAAGCCGACATGCGCGAGGCGCTCGGCACGGTGCAGTCCAAGCTCAGCGCCGCCCACGCCGACCTGCGCGCCAAGTCCGAGGAAGTCGAGGCGCTGAAGATCGAACTTGCCCGCGCTCGCGAGCAGCGGGAGGAGGCGCAGCGCCTGCTCGGCGAGGCGCGCGTCGCCCTCACCGACATGCGCTCGCGCACGGATGCGGAGCGCGAGGCGGCAAACGAGAAGCTGGCGCTGCTGCAAGAGGCGCGCGTGCAACTGTCCGACCAGTTCAAGGCGCTGGCCGCCGACATTCTCGAAGAGAAGTCGAAGTCCTTCTCCGAGGCCAACCGCGCCTCGCTCGGCACGCTGATCGATCCGCTGAAGGTCCAGCTCGCCGACTTCAAGGGCAAGGTCGAGGAAGTCTACATCAACGAGGCCAAGGAGCGCTCAGCGCTCGGCGAGCAGGTGCGGCAGTTGTTCAGCTTGAACCAGCAGCTGTCGCGCGACGCCCATAACCTCACCACCGCCCTGCGCGGCCAGGCCAAGAGCCAGGGCAACTGGGGCGAACTAATCCTCGAACGGGTGCTGGAGGCGGCCGGCCTCGTCAAGGGCCTGCATTTCGTGCCGCAGGAAAGCCACGCCCGCGACGACGGCAGCCGCATCCAGCCGGACATCGTGCTGAACCTGCCCGGCCAGCGCTTCATGGTGATCGACAGCAAGGTGTCGCTCACCGCCTACGAGCTGTTCTCCTCGGCCGAGGACGACGGCGCCCGCGAAGGCGCGCTGCGCCGCCATCTCGACAGCATCCGCAGCCACATCAAGGATCTCTCGGCCAAGAACTACCAGGAAATCCACGGCGTCACGGCGCTCGACTTCGTCATCCTGTTCGTGCCGATCGAGCCGGCCTTCCTGGTGGCCATCACCCGCGACGCCGAACTCTGGCATCAGGCCTGGGAGAAGAACATCCTGCTGGTCAGCCCGTCGTCGCTGTTGTTCGTGGTGCGCATCGTCGCCCAGCTCTGGCAGAAGGAGCAGCAGAGCAAGAACGCCCAGGACATCGCCCGGCGCGGCGCCGAACTCTACGACAAGCTGGCCGGCTTCGTCGAAGACCTCGACAGGGTGGGCAAGGGCCTCAAGGACGCCCAGAGCGCCTACGACCGCGCCTACGCCAAGTTCGCCACCGGCCGCGGCAACGTCGTCCGGCAGGCCGAGCTGCTGCGCGCCCTCGGTCTCAAGACGGCCAAGCGCCTCGACGCCGGCCTCGTCGAGACGGCGGCCGACGCCGACGAGGAGGCGGGTGCCCTGCCGGCGCCCGAGGATCAGCTCTCCTAATCAGGATCAGTCGTCGCCGCCGGGCGGCCGCCGGTCGCGCTTGACAGCGCCGCGCCTGGTCTTGGTGTCGACGCGCCGCACCTGGCTCGCCCGCGTCGGCCGGGTGGCGACGCGCGGTTTCGGCGGGACGGCCGCCTCGGCGAGGATGGCCTTCAGCCGTTCGAGCGCGTCGTCGCGATTGCGCTCCTGCGAGCGGAAGCGTTGCGCCTGGATGATGATCTCGCCGGCCTGGGTGATCCGCGAGGGGCCGGCGATGCGCGAGGCGCGCACCTTGGTTTCCCAAGGGATGCCGGCGGCGTTGTAGAGGTCGTAGCGCAGCGCTACCGCCGTCGCCACCTTGTTGACGTTCTGCCCGCCCGGCCCCGACGCCAGGACATAGGAGAAGCTGAGGTCCCTCTCGTCGATGTAGAGGCCGTCGGCAACGTAGATCATGGCAGCAGGATATAAAGATCGTCGCCGACCTCCGCAAACCCCTCGTCAGACCTTGAGGAAGCGGCCGCTCGCCGCCACGCCGATCAGGAACACCGAGATGATCAGGAAGGCAGCCGGCAGCGAGGCGACATGGGCGACGAAGCCGATGGCCGCCGGTCCCAGCAGGATGCCGGCATAGCCGAGCGTCGTCACCGCCGGCACGGCGACGCTCTCGGGCATCAGCGTCTGCTTGCCGATGGCGCTGTAGAGCACCGGCACGATGTTGGAGCAGCCGGCGCCGACCAGCGCGAAGCCGAGCATGGCCGCCGGCACCGAAGGCACCAGCGTGGCGATCATCAGGCCGGAGGCGGCGAGCAGGCCGCCGATCAGGATGATGGTGGTGCGGCTCACCCGCCGCACGATGGCGTCGCCGCTGAGGCGGCCGATGGTCATGGTGGTGGCGAAGGCGGCATAGCCGAAGCCGGCGTGCGCCGGATCGGCGCCGCGCGAGAAGGTGAGGAACACCGCGCTCCAATCGAGGATGGCGCCCTCGGTCAGGAAGACGATGAAGCAGAGGATGCCGATGAACAGCACGGCGCCGCGCGGCAGCGCGAAGGCCGGGCCAGAGGTATCGCCGCCGAAGCCGAGGAAATGCGGCGCCGCCCAGACCAGCATCGCCGCCGTGAACACGAAGGCGATCAGCGACACGCCAAGCGGCGAGGCGCCGAGGCTGAGCGCACCGGCGCAGCCGGCGGCGCCGACGATGCCGCCGACGCTGAACAGGCCGTGGAAACCGCTCATCAGCGCCCGGCCGGCCGCCCGCTCGACGATCACCGCCTGGATGTTGACGACGCAGTCGACCGAACCGACGCCGGCGCCGAGCACGAACAGCGCGGCGGCCAGCAGCACGGGGTCTGATAGCGTGGCGAGCGCCGGCAGGGCGACGCAGACCAGGAGCGACGAGACGATCAGCACCCGCCGGCAGCCGTAGCGGCCGGCCAGCGCGCCGGCCAGCGGCATGGCGATGATCGAGCCGATGCCGAAGGCGAGCAGCAGCAGGCCGAGACTGCCCTCCGCGAGACCGGCCCGCGTCTTGGCGAACGGTACCAGCGCCGCCCAGACGGCGCCACCGAAGCCGGCGATGAAGAAGGCGACGCGGGTCGAAAACTGTTCGGCGCGGCCGATGGTGGGCGCCTCGAAGGCGACGGTGGACATGGTGGGCGATCCCTCGAAAACGGCGGCCTTCTCCTGAGGCGGCGGCAGTTGATTCGATTCAGCGGCCGGCGTCAAGAGCCGCTCGCTCGCCCATTCCGGAACCGGATGGCCGACCGGGCGTTTCCGGGAGGCCGACGGGATACGGCGATCGCTCCGACATGGATGGGAGCCATCGCGCGCC
>LUYO01000205.1:0-2007 GCA_001603295.1 Rhodobacterales bacterium Alpha_02 | reverse complement strand
CCAGCGCCCGGGAGATCGGGCCGGCACCGTGAGGACTGCCCTATAGCGCGCCCGGCGGCCGGCGGCAATTTCTCCGTGGCGGCAAAGCTGAAAAACACCTCGTGAAAGGCGCCGTCCGGCCGCCGCCGGAAGGCGCGGATTCCAGCCATCCGGAAGGGGCCAGCGTTGACNNGCAGGTCGGGCGGACGGTTGGCCCCGGCACCAACGGCTGGGCGCCCCGCTTCCCGTTCCCGCACACATATACGGAATTCTGATCGAAGGGATGGGCTGCCATGGTCGGCCTCGGCGGATTAGCACGCAAGATTTTCGGTTCGGCGAACGACCGCCGCATCAGGTCCTATCGCCCCGCCGTGCAGGCGGTCGGTGCGCTCGAGGCGGAGATGGAGGCGCTGACCGACGAGCAGCTCGCCGCCAAGACCGTGGAGTTCCGGCAGCAGCTCGCCGCCGGCACCGACCTCGACAAGCTGCTCGTTCCCGCCTTTGCCGTGGTGCGCGAGGCGGCAAAACGCGCCCTCGGTCAGCGGCATTTCGACGTGCAGCTGATCGGCGGCATGGTGCTCAACGACGGCGACATCGCGGAGATGAAGACCGGTGAAGGCAAGACGCTGGTGGCGACGCTCGCCGTCTACCTCAACGCGCTGCCGGAGAAGGGCGTCCATGTCGTCACCGTCAACGACTATCTCGCCCGCCGCGACGCCGAGTGGATGGGCCGCGTCTACGGCTTCCTCGGCCTCAGCGTCGGCGTCATCGTGCACGGCCTGTCGGACGACGAGCGCCGCGCCGCCTACGCGTGCGACATCACCTACGGCACCAACAACGAACTCGGCTTCGACTATCTGCGCGACAACATGAAGTACGAGAAGGCGCAGATGGTGCAGCGCGGCCACCACTACGCCATCGTCGACGAGGTGGACTCGATCCTGATCGACGAGGCGCGCACGCCGCTGATCATCTCCGGCCCGCTGGAAGACCGCTCCGAATTCTACAACACCATCGACACCTTCATCCCCGGCATCGCCGACGAGGACTTCGAGGTCGATGAGAAGCACCGCACGGCGATCTTCTCGGAGATCGGCACCGAGCGGATGGAGGAGCGGCTCAAGGCGGCCGGCCTCCTGAAGGGCGGTTCGCTCTACGACGTCGAGAACGTCTCCGTCGTCCACCATCTCAATCAGGCGCTCCGGGCGCACAAGCTGTTCCAGCGCGACCGCGACTACATCGTCAAGGACGGCGAGGTGGTGATCATCGACGAGTTCACCGGCCGCATGATGCCGGGCCGCCGCTATTCGGACGGCCTGCACCAGGCGCTGGAGGCCAAGGAGCACACGCGCATCCAGCCGGAGAACCAGACGCTCGCCTCGATCACCTTCCAGAACTACTTCCGCATGTACGAGAAGCTGGCCGGCATGACCGGCACCGCCTCGACCGAAGCCGACGAGTTCGCCGACATCTACAATCTCGAGGTGGTGGAGATCCCGACCCATCGGCCGATCGCCCGCATCGACGATCACGACGAGGTCTATCGCACCGTCGACGAGAAGTACGCGGCGATCATCGAGACCATCCGCGCCTGCAAGGAAAAGGGTCAGCCGATCCTGGTCGGCACCACCTCGATCGAGAAGTCCGAGCAACTGGCCGAGCTGCTGCAGAAGGCCGGCTTCCAGCAGAGCGATCCGGACGTGCTGATGGACGGCGACAAGCCGGTGTTCCAGGTGCTCAACGCGATCGCCCGCAAGCTGGCCGACGTGCCGCCCGGACCGGAGCGCGAGGCCCGCGAGGCCAAGATCCGCGACGGCGTCACTCGCCTCAAGGAGAAGGCGCTGGCCGCCGGCGGCCTGTTCGTGCTCGGCACCGAGCGCCACGAGAGCCGCCGCATCGACAACCAGTTGCGCGGTCGCTCGGGCCGCCAGGGCGACCCCGGCCAGTCGCGCTTCTACCTGTCGCTTCAGGACGACCTGATGCGCATCTTCGGCTCCGACCGCATGGACGGCATGCTGCAGAAGCTCG
>LUYO01000204.1:0-3224 GCA_001603295.1 Rhodobacterales bacterium Alpha_02 | reverse complement strand
GAGGCCGGCCACAGGCGGGTGCCGGAACCGCCGGCCAGGATGACGGGAACGATCTTGGAGCCTTGGGGCATCGGGTCTCTGTCCATTCTCTCAGGCGGCGAAATGGCGGGAAAGGGCGGCGAGCATGTCGGCGAGCAGCGCGTCGGTGGCCTCGGCGCTGTCGGTCTCGACGTAGCAGCGCAGCTCCGGCGCGTTGCCCGACTGGCGGAAGTGGACGATGTCGCCGCCCGGCAGCACCAGGCGGATGCCGTCGGTGCGGTCGACGGCGACCGGCGCGGCAAGGCGCGGATCGAGCGCGGCGCGCGCCTCGCGCGAGCCGTCGATCTCGGCCAGCAGGCGGGCGCCGTCGGCCGGGGCGATCTTCTTGAGGCGATCGGCCTTCATGACGCGCGGCGGCAGCGCGCCGACCAGCGCCGACAGCGGCTTCTTCGCCTCGGCGGCGGCGACCAGCACGGCGACCAGCGGCAGGATGGCGTCGCGGGTCGGCAAGCGGGCGAGCCGGCCGCCGGAAAGCCCGATGTCGCTGCCGGTCAGGAAGCCGCCGTTGGCCTCGAAGCCGACCACCGGCGCCCGTTCGGCGGCAGCCATGCCGGCCACCACATAGGGCGAACCGATGCGGGTGCGCACCACGGTCTCGAACCAGCCGGTCATCTCGATGGCCGAGGTGGAGGAGATCGGCGTCACCACCGTGCGGGCACCGAGCCGGCGCGCGGTGAGGATGCCGAGCACGTCGCCGTTGACCTGCCGGCCGCCCTCGTCGATCACCAGGGGGCGGTCGCCGTCGCCGTCGGTGGAGACCACGGCATCGAGCTGATGGGCGGCGATCTCCGCCTTGGCCCGGGAGAGGTCGTCGGGATCGAGCGCCTCGGTGTCAACGGCGATGAAATGGTCGGAGCGGCGGAAGGGAAACACCTCGGCGCCGAGACCTTCGAGGATGGTCAGCGTCAGGTCGCGGCCGACCGCCGAGTGCAGGTCGAGGCCGATCCTCAGGCCCTTGAGCGGCTGGCCGGCGAAGGCGGTGACGTAGCGGGCGACGTAGGCCTCGGCGATCGCCGGATCGACGGCCGGCAGGCCCTCGCCGCCGACCTCGAGACCCTCGGCGAGCAACTCCTCGGCGCGGGCGCGCACCGGCGCCTCGTCCTCCTTCAGGAACTCGCCGTCCGGTCGGTAGAACTTGATGCCGTTGTAGTCCTCGGGAATGTGGCTGCCGGTGACCATAACGGCCGGCGAACTGCGGGCCAGCGCATAGGCGGCCAGCGCCGGCGTCGGCACGTTGCCGGCATAAACGGGCGTCCAGCCGGCGGCGGCGATGGCGGCGGCGGCATAGCCGGCGATCTCCGGGCTCGACGCCCGGAGGTCGGCGCCGAGGTAGACGGATCGCGACGGCGCGTCAGCGCAAATCACCTCCAGAAAGGCCCTGACATAGGCGGCCGAGGTGGATCCGGTGAAGTCGATGGCAGGGCCCCGAAGACCCGACGTTCCGAAGCTGACGGACATGGCATCTCGCAATCAAGAGGGACGATGCGGGCGGAAGTCGTTGGAATGTAACAACAGGAATTGAAAAAACACTGACGATGTATGTAGTCGAGCGGACTCGCCGGTTCAATCCCCGGCGGGCATCCGGCGGCCCGCTCAGGAGGCGGACCGCGGCAGCAGGAGATAGGCCGGCGCGCCGGCGTCGACGCCGACTATGACGAGGCCAGCGTCGAACGCCGCCTCGATCTCCTCGCGCAGCCGCAGACGCTCGGCGGCAGCCGCCACCGGATCGGTGGCGAGCAGGCCAGCAAAGTCGGCCGGCAGAACAATACGGTGGGCGGCGGCGGCCTCGTCGTCCCTCAGCATCGGCGCGCCGGCCCGGCAGCGGGCGAAGCGGTCGCCGTCGAGCCGCCAGTCGGCCAAGAGGCGGTCGGAGGCGGTGCCGGCGTTGATGCCGCCCATGGCGCCGTAATAGTCGCGGTGATAGGTGCCGGCCGTGGCGCCAAGACGGCCGATGTTGAGGGCGGCATTGGGCAGACGCAGCGGATCGTAGGTCCAGCGCACGTGACGAATGCCGCGCTCGAGGCACCAACTGGCCTGGTAGAGCTTCAGCTTCAGCCCGAGCCCGAGGCCGCGCGTCTCGGCGCGCACGGCGAGACGGTGCGAGTGCTGCATGCCGGGCGTCGCCGTCGGAAAGGCGAAGACGTAGCCGACCAGCCGGCCGTCCAGGAAGGCGCCGGCCGCGAGGCCGCCCTCGGCCTGGATCACCATCATCAGGTCGCCGGGGTCGATCTTGTCGTCCGGCCCCCAGACGTCGCGTTGCAGCTCCTCGGCGGCGTGGAACTCGGCCATGCCCTGGAGGTCGCGGATGAGGAGGCCCGTCGCGTCGCGGCTCATGCCGCAAAGCTCCGCACCGACAGCGTGACGCCGTCGAGAACGTCGCGATCGAGATGGACGCCGATGCCCGGCCCCTCCGGCACCGGCATGCGGCCATCGGTCGCTTCCAGCTTCTCGACGACGATGTCGCGGTGGAAGTAGCGACTGGCCGACGAGGTGTCGCCGGGCTTGCGGAAATTGGGCAAGGTCGACAGGTGGATGTTGTGGGCGCGGCCGATGCCCGATTCCAGCATGCCGCCGCACCACACCGGTACGTCGAAGGCGGCGGCGAGATCGTGGATACGAATCGCCTCGGCGATGCCGCCGACCCGGCCGACCTTGATGTTGATGACGCGCGTCGCGTCGGCGGCCAGCGCCCGCCGGGCGTGACCGGCGCTGCGGATGCTCTCGTCGAGGCAGACCGGCGTCCTGAGCCGGCCTTGCAGCACGGCGTGATCGGCGATGTCGTCGTGGGCGAGCGGCTGCTCGATGTAGTCGAGATGGAAATCGTCGAGCCGGCCGAGCACCGCCCAGTCGCTGAGGCGATAGGCGCTGTTGGCGTCGACGGAGAGATGGACGTCCGGGAAGGCGGCGCGCACCGCTTCGAGCAGCGCGACGTCGTGTCCCGGCATGATCTTCAGCTTGATGCGCTTGTAGCCCTGCGCCACATGGCTCCTCACCCGCGTGAGCGTGCCGTCGATCGGGCCGATGCCGAGCGACACGCCGACGTCGATCGCCTCGCCCGCTCCGCCGATCAGCCGGCCGAGCGGCAGGTCGAGCCACTTGGCCCAGAGGTCCCAGAAGGCCATCTCGACGGTGGCGAGCGCCATGCGATTGCCGCGCCACGGCGACAGCAGCTTTTCCACCGCCGC
>LUYO01000203.1:0-4844 GCA_001603295.1 Rhodobacterales bacterium Alpha_02 | reverse complement strand
GGCGCGGGCGCTGATGGTCAATTCCGGCAATGCCAACGCCTTCACCGGCAAGAAGGGCCGCGAAACCGTCGAGGCCTCCGCTGCCTACGTCGCCTCTGCCCTCGGCGTGCCGGCCGGCGAGGTGTTCCTCGCCTCGACCGGCGTCATCGGCGAGCCGCTGGAACCCAGGAAATTCGAGGCCGTGCTCGGCGACCTCTCCGGCCGTCTGGCGCCAGCGCCCTGGCTCGACGCCGCCCGCGCCATCATGACCACGGACACCTTCCCCAAGGTGGTCACCGCCACGGTGGACCTCGGCGGCGTGCCGGTGACCATCAATGGCATGGCCAAGGGCGCCGGCATGATCGCGCCCGACATGGCGACCATGCTGTCCTTCGTCTTCACCGATGCCCCGATCGCCGCGCCGGTGCTGCAGGACCTGCTCGGCAAGGGCGTCAAGGGCTCGTTCAATTCGATCACCGTCGACAGCGACACCTCCACCTCCGACACGCTGCTGCTGTTCGCCACCCAGAAGGCGGCCGGCCGCGGCGCGCCACGCATCGACGATCCGGCCGACCCGCGTCTTGCCGCCTTCCGCGCGGCGCTCGACGGCCTGCTCCTCGACCTCGCCAAGCTGGTGGTGCGCGACGGTGAGGGCGCCCGCAAGTTCATCGAGATCGAGGTGACCGGCGCCGCCGACGACGCCTCCGCCAAACGCATCGCCTTCGCCATCGCCAATTCGCCGCTGGTCAAGACCGCCGTCGCCGGCGAGGACGCCAACTGGGGCCGTGTCGTCATGGCCGTCGGCAAGGCCGGCGAACCGGCCGACCGCGATCGTCTCGCCATCTGGTTCGGCGACGTGCGTGTTGCCGTGGACGGCGAGCGCGATGCCGCCTACTCCGAGGCCACCGCCTCGGCGGTGATGAAGGAGCCCGAGGTGCGCATCCGCGCCGACATCGGCCTCGGCGCCGGCAAGGCCACTGTCTGGACCTGCGACCTCACCAAGGACTATGTCGCCATCAACGGCGACTATCGCAGCTGACGCATCCGCCCGAAAAGTTGCAGACTTTTCGGATCAAGCGGATGCGCGAAAGCAAATGTCCAAAGCATCCGCCCGAAAAGTTGCAGACTTTTCGGATCAGACGGATGCGCCAAAACAAATATCCGGAGAGCCGAACGTGAGGATGGTGCTGGTCGTCGCCTGCGCGCTGATCGATGCCGACGGGCGCATCCTGCTGGCCCAACGGCCGGAGGGCAAGGCGCTCGCCGGCCTGTGGGAGTTTCCCGGCGGCAAGCTGGAAGCCGGTGAGCGGCCGGAGGACGCGCTGATCCGCGAGCTTGCCGAGGAGATCGGCATCGTCGTCAAGCCGGCCTGCCTGGCACCTCTGACCTTCGCCAGCCACGCCTATGACGATTTTCATTTGTTGATGCCGCTCTACGTCTGCCGCCGCTGGCAGGGCGAGGCGGCCGGCCGCGAGGGGCAGGCGCTCGCCTGGGTGCGACCGCAGAAGCTGCGCGACTATCCGATGCCGCCGGCCGACGGTCCGCTCATCCCGCATCTCATCGAGCTGCTGTCGCCGTTCACAGGCGGACCTGTGTAACGCGCATATACCAAATCATCACACTTCCGAGGCAAGAATGGCAGAGGGCGGGCATCGTCGACAGCGATCCCGCCGTTTGCGGCATCGCGGGAAGGAAGAGGCAGGACATGGCGGAGAAGCGCCCGAAACCCCGGCTGTGCCGCCTCGGCGCCTTTCTTCGCGACCGCAGGGGCGCCACCGCCATCGAATACGGTATCCTGATGATGATGGTCGGTCTGGCGCTGCTCGGTATGGTGTCGCTGACTGACGTCTCCAACCGCATCAACGATACCTTCGCCTACGTTTCCAACACGCTGTCCCAGTAAGACAAGCGGATCAGCCGCCTTCCCGCCCGGCCTTCAGCGCGTCGGCGAGCCTCACCGAGGCGCTGCCGGGCCTCAGCGGCTTCTGCTGGCTGTCATGCGGCGCCCAGCCCGACAGCGAGATCAGCGTCAGCGTGGCCCGCACCCGGCCGTCCGGATCGCCGAACATCTCCTGATAGAGCGCCGCCATCTCGGCGATCAGCGCCGGACCGGTGAGGCCGGGCCGGCGATCGGCGAGAAAACCGGCGGCGCCCATCGCCTTCAGCTCATCCATCAGCCCGAGCGCGTTGTCGTAACGCAGCGTAAGCCGGTCCTGGTCGGCCACCGGCAGCGCGAAGCCGGCCCGCTGCATCAGGCCGCCGAGGTCGCGCACCTCGGCCATCGGCGCGACGCGCGGACTGACGCCGCCCGAGCGGCGGCTTTCGGCGACAAGAAAGGCCTGCCTCAGTTCGGTCAGCGTGTCGCCGCCGGCCAGCACGCCGAGGAACAAGCCGTCCGGCCGCAGCACGCGCCGCGCCTCGATCAACGCGCCCGGCAGGTCGTTGGCAAATTGCAGCGTCAGCGCGGATACCACGAGGTCGAAGGCGCCGCCGGCAAAGGGCAGTGCCTCGTCGTCGATCACCACGTCGCCGTCGGCGCCGGGTACCAGCAGATCGGCGCAGAGCACCTGATCGGCGCGGCCGGCGACATGGGCCGACAGCAGGCCGGTCGGATCGCCGACCACCAGCGCCCGCTCGAAGCGCCGGTTCACGGCGGCGAGCCGGTCGGCGAGATCGTCGGCGGCGAGCGCCAGCAGGAAGTCGGCGCCCGGCCGCCGCTCGGCGAGCGCCCGTGCCCGACGGCGGGCGAGAAGGCGGCGGTCGAAGATCACGGGCGTCATCGGCGGTGTCCGGCAGCAGGCATTCCCGTCAGATAGGCGGATGGCGGCGGCGCGTCAAATCGGCGCATGCCGGCGCGTCCCTCTGGGCGGCGGCGGCCGGCCGTGATTTACTTCTCCCGCCATGGCCGCCGATCCCGATCTCTGGCTTCCGCTCGATGCCGACGCGCCGCGCCGGCAGGCAATGCCGTTTCGTCCCCTGGCCGCCGCCGGCCGGCTGCTCCGCGCCGCCGGCCGCGAGATCGCCGATCTGGTGCTGCCGCCCGCCTGCCCGGTCTGCCGCGTCCGCCTCGGCAGCCCGGCCGGCCTCTGCGCCGACTGCTGGCGGAAGGTGCGCTTCCTCGAACGGCCCTGGTGCGAACGGCTCGGCACGCCGCTGCCGCTCGATCTCGGTCCCGGCATACTTTCGGCCGCCGCCGTTGCCGATCCGCCCGTCTACGCCCGCGCCCGCTCGGCCGTCTCCTATGAGGGGCCGGTGCCCGATCTCGTCCAGGCCCTCAAATACGGCGACCGCACCGACCTCGCGCCGATGCTCGGCGCCTGGATGGCCCGCGCCGCCCACGAACTGGTGGCCGACGCCGACCTGCTGGTGCCGGTGCCGCTGCACTGGACGCGCCTGGCCCGCCGCCGCTTCAACCAGGCGGCGATGTTGTCGCGCGAGGTCGGGCGCCTCACCGGCCTGCCGGTGGCGACCGATATCCTCGTCCGCGCCCGCCGCACGCCGCCGCAGGTCGGGCTCGGTCGCGACGGCCGGATACGCAACATGCACGGCGCCTTCGTGGTGCCGGCCGGCCGGATCGCCGCTCTTGCCGGCCGCCGGCCGATTCTCGTCGACGACGTGCTGACTACCGGCGCCACGCTGGAGGCGGCCGCCCGGACGCTTCTCGCCGCCGGCGCCGTTGCCGTCGACGTGCTGACCCTGGCGCGGGTTGTGGCGCCGCGCTGAAGCGGGCTATAGAATCCCTGTCTGTTTTGCCCGTGAGGAGGTCCGCCATGGTTCCGGTCACCATCTACACCCGCGACGGCTGCGGCTACTGCACGCGCGCCAAGATGCTGCTCGCCAGGAAGGGCGCCGCCTTCACCGAGATCAACGCCGGCTACGACGCCGGTCTCAAGGCCGAGATGGTGCAGCGCTCCGGCCGCCGCACCTTCCCGCAGATCTTCATCGGCGACAGCCACGTCGGCGGCTGCGACGACCTTTACGATCTCGACGCCGAAGGCCGGCTCGACGCGCTTCTCGCCGGCTGAGGGAGATAAAGAGTGCCACGCCAACTCTGCGTCGCCGCCGTCCAGCTCCGCTCGGGCCGCGATCCCACCCGCAACCTGCCCGAGGTGGAGGCGCTGATCCGCGACGCCGCCGGCTCCGGCGCCACCTACGTCCAGACGCCGGAGATGACCAACATCGTCGAGCGCGACCGCGCCGCCATGCAGGAGCGCCTCGCCGTCGAGGCGCAGGACCCCTTCGTCATCCGCGGCGCCGAGCTTGCCCGCGAGCTGGGCATCACACTGCATTACGGCTCGCTGGCCATCCGCCGCGACGACGGCCGCGTCGCCAACCGCGCTTACGTCTTCGGCCCCGGCGGCGACATGCTGGCCCGCTACGACAAGATCCACATGTTCGACGTCGATCTGCCCTATGGCGAGAGCTGGCGCGAAAGCGCCACCTATACGCCGGGCGAGAGCGCCATCCTGGTCGAGGCGGCCGGCACCCGGATCGGCCTCGCCATCTGCTACGACCTGCGCTTTCCGCAACTGTTCCGCGCCTACGGCCACGCTGGCGCCGAGATCATCGGCGCGCCGGCCGCCTTCACCCGCCAGACCGGCGAGGCGCATTGGCACGTGCTGCAACGGGCCCGCGCCATCGAGAACGGCTGCTTCATGCTGTCGGCCGCCCAGGGCGGCCGCCACGAGGACGGTCGCGACACCTACGGCCATTCGCTGGTGATCGGTCCGTGGGGCAAGGTGATCGCCGAGGCCGACCATGCCGACCCCGGCGTCGTCATCGCCGACATCGACCTCGACGAGGTGGAACTCGCCCGCGCCCGCATCCCGGCGCTGGAGAACGAGCGCCGCTTCACCCTGGCCGAA
>LUYO01000202.1:0-7269 GCA_001603295.1 Rhodobacterales bacterium Alpha_02 | reverse complement strand
CTCCGTCGACCGAGACGCCGGCCGCGCCCGCGACCGATTCGGCCCCGGCGGCGCCCGCCGCTCCCGCGCCGGCCACGCCGGCGCCCTGAGGACTAACCCCGTCCGGAAGACGGCGGATGCAAGGCGGTCGCGGGTTTCCGCGACCGTTTTCACGAGACGGATCAGTGTCTTGAAACGACGCGTCGGCCGGAGGGGCAGCCCCTTCCGGAACGGCCTTTTCGTTTTGTTTTGGATAAACCGGTCGGGCCACTCCCCAAAGGGTCCGCGAAAAGATAGGTTGAAGGCCCATGGCGCGGTACATCTTCATTACTGGCGGCGTGGTTTCGTCCTTGGGCAAGGGGCTCGCGGCGGCGGCTCTGGCGTCTCTCCTGCAGGCGCGTGGCTACAAGGTTCGTCTCCGTAAGCTCGACCCCTATCTGAACGTCGATCCGGGGACCATGTCTCCGTATCAGCATGGCGAGGTGTTCGTCACCGACGACGGTGCCGAGACCGACCTCGACCTCGGCCACTACGAGCGGTTCACCGGCCGCCCGGCCAACAAGCAGGACAACATCACCACCGGCCGCATCTATCAGGAGATCATCGCCCGCGAACGGCACGGCGACTATCTCGGCGGCACGGTGCAGGTGATCCCGCACGTCACCGACGCGATCAAGAATTTCATCCTCGACGGCAACGAGGACTACGACTTCGTGCTGTGCGAGATCGGCGGCACGGTCGGCGACATCGAGGCGATGCCCTTCCTCGAAGCCATCCGCCAGCTTGGCAACGAACTGCCGCGCCGGCATTGCGTCTACATCCACCTGACGCTGATGCCCTATATTCCCTCGGCCGGCGAACTGAAGACCAAGCCGACGCAGCATTCGGTGAAGGAGCTGCGGTCGATCGGCATCCAGCCGGACATCCTGCTGGTCCGCTGCGACCGGCCGATCCCCGAGGGCGAGCGCAAGAAGCTGTCGCTGTTCTGCAACGTCCGCCAGTCGGCGGTGATTCCCGGCCTCGACGTCGGCACCATCTACGAGGTGCCGCTCGCCTACCACAAGGAAGGCTTCGACGACGAGGTGCTGGCCGCCTTCGGCATCGAGGCGGCGCCGGCCCCCAAGCTCGACCGCTGGCTGGGCATCGTCAACCGCATCAAGAACCCCGAGGGCGAGGTCAACATCGCCGTGGTCGGCAAGTACACGGTGCTGAAGGACGCCTACAAGTCGCTGATCGAGGCGCTGGTGCACGGCGGCATCGCCAACAACGTGCGCGTCAAGATCGAGTGGATCGAGAGCGAGGTGTTCGAGAAGGAAGACCCCGCTCCCTATCTCGACCACGTGCACGGCATCCTGGTGCCGGGCGGCTTCGGCGAGCGCGGCTCGGAGGGCAAGATCCTGGCCGCCCGCTTCGCCCGCCAGCACGGCGTGCCCTATTTCGGCATCTGCTTCGGCATGCAGATGGCGGTGATCGAGGCGGCGCGGGCGCTGGCCGGCGTGGCGGATGCCTCGTCGTCGGAGTTCGGCCCGACCAGCCAGCCGGTGGTCGGCCTGATGACCGAGTGGCTGAAGGGCAACGCGCTCGAGAAGCGGCGGGCCGGCGGCGACATGGGCGGCACGCTGCGTCTCGGCTCCTACGAGGCGCATCTCGCCAAGGGCTCGAAGATCGCCCGGATCTACGGCTCGGAGATCATCCACGAGCGCCATCGCCATCGCTACGAGGTCAACATCGACTACCGCGACCGGCTGGAAGCCTGCGGCCTGTCGTTCGCCGGCATGTCGCCGGACGGCGTGCTGCCGGAGACGGTGGAGATCCCCGACCATCCCTGGTTCATCGGCGTGCAGTATCACCCCGAGCTGAAAAGCCGGCCGTTCCAGCCGCATCCGCTGTTCGCGAGCTTCATCGAAGCCGCCGTGGAGCAGAGCCGGCTGGTCTGAGGGCGGATTGATTTGAAACGGGAAGCCGGCGGCCGCAAGGTGCGCCGGCTTTTTCTTGGGGGCGTCAGAGGGCGATCAGTTCCCTGATCCGGTCCATACCGCCGACCACCGGCGCCATCGCCGTCCAGACGCCTTCGGCGCCCTTCATCCAGACCTCACGATCCTCGGGGGCGATCACTTCGCCGCCGGCCGCCTTGGCGGCGTCCATCGAGGTCGCCTCGTCGGCCTGCATCAACGCGTCGAACCAGATGGCACCCTCGGCGATGGCCGCCGCGAAGACGGCCTTCTCCTCGTCGTCGAGGCCGTTCCAGAAGCCGGCCGACAGATAGACGGCGCCGGTCGCCCAGATATGGGCGGTCTCGATCAGGCAGGGCACCACCTCGTAGAGCCGGAAGCCGGCATAAGCCGATTTCGTCAGGTCCATCATGTCGACGACGCCGGTCTTCAGCGCGTTGTAGGTCTCGGTGATCGGGATGGGCGTCGGCAGTGCGCCATAGGCCTTCCATAGCTCGACGTGCAGCGGGCTCTGGATGACGCGGATGCGCTTGCCGGCGACGCCGGCCGGCGTCACCACCGGTTCCTTGGCGAGCAGGTGGCGGGCGCCGTAGTTGATGAAGCCGAGGGTGACGAATCCCTCGCCGGTCAGCTTCTGCCTGAAGACGTCGCCGATCGAGCCGGAGGTGGCGCGGCGAACGTGGTCGCGGTCGCGGAACACGAAGGGCAGGTCGAACAACTGCGTCTCCGGCACCCAGGCCGACAGCGCCGACAGGGTGGAGAGGCTGGCCTGCACCGAATCGAGGCGGATGCCCTCGGCCACCTCCTTCTCGCCGCCCAGCGCCGCGTTGCCGACGATGCGGAAATCGAAGCGGCCGGGCAGCTTCTCCTCGACGAGGTCGCGCACCTTCAGCCAGATTTTCGTCTCCGGTTTGTCATCGCCGAGCAGCGAGGCGACGGTCAGCGGCCTCGGCGCGGCGCGGGCCGGCCGGATGATCGCCGGCAGGGCGAGGGCGCCGGCAAGGCCGGTGGCGAAGCTGCGGCGGGTGAGCATGGGAGTCTCCGAAGTTGGGGTCAGACGAGCGCCCAGAGGGCGGCGGCAAGGGCCATCGCCGCGGTGGCGGTGACGAGGACGAGGGTGAGCGGCAGCACGGCGCGGAACACGGCTCCGGCCGACAGGCCGGCAATGCCGGCGGCGACGAACACCAGCACGCCGACCGGCGGCGTCAGTCCGCCGATCATCAGGTTGACGGTGAGGACGACGCCGAAGGCCACCGGGTCGATGCCGGCGGCGACGGCCGACGGCAGCAGCAGCGGCGCGAACAGCAGGATGCCGGGGCCGACGTCGAGCGGGCCGCCGACGGCGAGCAGGATCAGGTTGGCGACCAGCATCACCGCCAGCGGATTGCCGCCGAATGCCGTTACCCATCCGGCCAGCGCCTGCGGCAGGCCGTCGACGGCGAGCAGGAACACCAGTGGCGCCGACGAGGCGACCAAGAGGCCGATCGCCGCCGTCTCGCGTCCGGCCTGGAGGAAGGCGGCAAAGCTGGCGCGGCGGCCATCCGGCGCGGCGAGGGTGGCGACCAGCGCGTAGATCGAAGCGACGGCGGCCGCTTCGGTCGGCGTGGCGACGCCGAGGCGGATGCCGAAGAAGACGACCAGCGCCAGCCCGAATACCGGCGCCGCCGCGACGAAGGCGGCGAGGCGTTCGCACCGGCAGGCGGGCGGTCGGGCCGGCGTGTCGGCGGAGACGTGCAGCATCATGGCCATGGCGGCGGCCAGGATCAGACCGGCGATCAGGCCGCCCTCGAACAGCGCGCCGACCGAGAGACCGGTGGCCGAGGCGAGCAGCAGGAAGGCGATCGACGGCGGCACGATGTTGGGCAGCACCGCCGTCGCGGCGACGATGGCCGCCGCCTTCTCCGGCCTGACGCCGTCGGCGACCAGCGCCGGTGCCAGCACCTTGGCGCCGAAGGCGGCGTCGGCGATCGACGAGCCGGAGACGCCGGAGAACATCAGGTTGGTGCAGAGCGTCGCCTGCGCTATGCCGCCGCGCCGGTGGCCGACCAGCGTCGAGGCGAGGCGGACGAGGCGGTGGGCGAGGCCGCCGGCGTTCATCAGCATGCCGGCCAGCAGGAAGAACGGAATGGCGAGCAGCAGGAACTTGCCCATGCCCGACACCGTCTGCTGCACGATGGCCGCTTCCGGCAGGCGGGCGCCGAACGGCACCGCCAGCGCAAGGCCGACGATCAGCGAATGCGAGAACGGCGCGCCGATTGCCAGCGCCAGCGTGGCAGCGGCGCAGGCGATCAGGCTCGGCAGGCCGACCGGCGCGATCACCGGCAGATGCGGCGCGGCGGCGAGTGCCACGCCGCCGACGATCACGGCGAGGGTGGCGGGCACCGACCGGCCGCCGGCGAGCGAAGCGAGGATGCGTTCGAGCGCCGCCAGGGCGCCGCCGATGATCACCGGGGCAAAGCGCCAGCTCTCGGAGAGGCCGAGGGTGGGCGAGGTGCCACCGATCAAAGCCGCCACCTTGCCGGCGCCTGAGGTCAACACCAGTACGGCGGCGAGCGCCACGGTGTCGGCCGCCGCGTCGGCAACGGCGCGGCCGCGCGGCCCGAGGCGGCGGATCACGACGTCGATGCGCATGGCTAGCGGTCCGCGGGCGCAGAACGGCAAGCCGAGAAAGACCAGCGTCGTGTGCAGCCAGATGCCGAAGTCCTCGCTGGCGACGAAGCCGGCGCCGAAGGCGTAGCGCGACAGGGTGGCGGCGAACACGGCGAAGAGCAGCACGGCGAGGATGGTTGCCGCGAGGCCGGCCAGCAGGCGGTCGAGCGCCGCGGCTGCCCGTGCCGCCGTCCGCCTCACGGCCGCACCCCGCTGCCGCCGAGCGGCGAGAACCAGGTCGGCTTCAGGATGCGGCTCCGCATGGTCTGCACGTAGGGCGCCGCCTTGGCGCGGAAGGCCAGCCATGCGGGATCGGCCTCCAGCGCGGCGCGGCGGTGCTGGCGGTTGGCGAGGTCGTCGTATTGCCAGATATGGACGACGTCGTTGACGGCGCCGATGTCCTGGGTGAACCAGCCGACCAGCGTGCCGAGATGACCGACCTGGATCGCCATGCCCTCGGTAATATAGAGGTCGAGATAGGTGCCGACATGCGCCGGCTCGATGGAATAGGTGCGTTCGTCGAGAATCATCGTCGTTCGGCCGTCGTTGGAATTGCGGGCGGCGGAACGCGCGTCAGGCAAATGGCTGCATGGCTCTATCCCTCCGCCGGCATGACCCGGATCAGGTTCGTCGGGTTGGAGAAGCTCCTCTCAGCCCCGCATGGGGCACCCCGTGAGATGTCCTGAGCTTAGCCCCGTGGTCGCCGCCGCGCTACCGGAAAGATGCCGTTGGCGGCCAGCAAGCCGCTTGCGGGGCCGGCGGGGGGCAACTAGGGTCGGCGCATCCATTGCAGCCGATTGCCAGATGAAACCCACCAATCCGATCTTCACCGGCCTCCCTACCACCATCTTCGAGGTGATGTCCGGCCTTGCCCGCGAGACGGGCGCCATCAACCTCGGCCAGGGATTTCCCGACCTCGACGGCCCGGAGGAGGTGCGCCGCGCCGCCGCCGAGGCGTTCATCGCCGGGCCGAACCAGTATCCGCCGATGATGGGCCTGCCGGTGCTCAGACAGGCCGTGGCGGCGATCAACAAACGCTTCTACGGGCTCGACGTCGACTGGGCGACCGAGGTGATGGTCACCTCCGGCGCCACCGAGGCGCTGGCCGATGCCATCCTCGGCCTTGTCCGACCGGGCGACGAGGTGGTGCTGATCGAGCCGCTCTACGACAGCTACCTGCCGATCGTCCGGCAGGCCGGCGGCATTCCGAAGCCGGTGCGCATCGCGCCGCCGACCTGGGAACTTGACCCGGAGGCACTCGCCGCCGCCTTCTCCGACAAGACCAAGGCGATCCTGATCAACACGCCGATGAACCCGGCCGGCAAGGTGTTCTCGCGGGCTGAACTGGAGCTGATCGCCGGGCTCTGCCTGAAGCACGACGCGGTGATCATCTCCGACGAGGTCTACGAGCATCTGGTGTTCGACGGCGGCCGGCATCTGTCGCCGATGCAGATCCCCGGCCTGCGCGACCGTGTGGTGCGCATCGGCTCGGCCGGCAAGACCTTTTCGCTGACCGGCTGGAAGGTCGGCTACGTCACGGCGGCGCCGGCGCTGATGGAGCCGATCGCCAAGGCGCATCAATTCGTCACCTTCACCACGCCGCCGGCCTTGCAGGTGGCCGTCGCCCACGGCCTTGCCTTCGGCGACGACTATTTCGACGGCTTCGTCGCCGACTTACAGGGCAAGCGCGACCGCCTCTCGAACGGCCTCGCGGCGCTCGGCTTTACGGTGCTGCCGTCGGCCGGCACCTTTTTCGTCACCACCGACACCGGGCCGCTCGGCATCGACGACGACGCGGAAGCCTGCCTCAGGATGACGCGCGAGGCCGGCGTCGCGGCGGTGCCGCTGTCGGCCTTCTACGTTTCCGATCCGCCGAAACGCTTCATCCGCTTCTGCTTCTCCAAGCGTGACGAGGTGCTGGACGAGGCGGTTTCCCGCCTCGCCGGCTGGATCGACAGACAGGGACGGTGAACGAGATGGAAAACCCGGTTCTGGTCGAGGTGACGCGCGGGCCCATCGTTGAGAGCTTCCACCGGGGATCAGTGGCGATTGTCGACGGTGACGGCCACCTGCTGTTCGGCGTCGGCGACATCGAGCGACCGAGCTACCCGCGTTCGGCGGTGAAGCCGTTCCAGGCGCTGCCCTTCGTGGAAAGCGGCGCCGCCGACCGCCTGAGCTTCGGCGACGCCGAACTGGCGCTCGCCATGGCCTCGCACAACGCCGAGCCGCGCCATGTCGAGACGGTGCGGGCCATGCTGTCCGCCGCCGGGCTCGACGAGGGATGCCTTGCCTGCGGCCCGCACTGGCCGGCCCGCCACGCCGACCAGGGCGCACTGCACAAGGCCGACATGAAGCCTGGCCGCATCCACAACAACTGTTCGGGTAAGCACACCGGCTTCCTCTGCACCTGCGCCGTCACCGGCGCCGATCCGCGCGGCTACGAGAAGGCCGATCATCCCGTCATGCGCGAGGTGATCGCCGCCGGCGCGTCGATGACCGGCACCCCGCACGCCACCGACATCTGCGGCACCGACGGCTGCTCGATCCCGACGTTTGCCGTGGCGCCGCGGGCGCTCGCCCATGGCTTTGCCCGCTTCGTCACCGGCGTCGGCCTCACGGCGACGCGCGCCCGCGCCGCCGAGCGGCTACGGCTCGCAGCTGCCGCCGAGCCGTTCATGGTGGCCGGTAC
>LUYO01000201.1:0-2035 GCA_001603295.1 Rhodobacterales bacterium Alpha_02 | reverse complement strand
GTCTTGCGGCGGGTGGCGATGGCGGCGAGCTGCAGCCGCGAGCCGGCGTCGATGGTCGGCAGCGGCAGCTGGTCGCCGGCCGACAGCGCCATGCGGATCGCCCCTTCGACGTCGGCCGAGGTGATCGCCTGACCGGCCTGCAGGCGGCCGTAGAGCATTTCCAGCACGTCGCGGGCGCGCTCGGCCGCCTCGTGGGACCCCCGGATGGTCACCTGGTTGCCGCGCGCCGTGGCGTCGACGTCGAGCTTCTGCTCGATCAGCGCCAGATGCTGGTCGAACTGGCCGTAGAGCGGGCCGATCAGCCGGTTGTCCTCGAAGACCAGCACCAGATGGGTGAGGTCGGACGCATAGGTCATGTGGCGTTCCCCGGGGTGGCGCGCGGCGGCGGTGCCGGCGCGGCTGTCATGCCGACCGCCGCGCGGTGGCCGGCTCGCCGGCCAGCGAGCCGATCAGGCTGTGGCCGAGGGTCGCCTCGACGGTCACGTCGGCGATTTCGCCGATCAGCGATGACGGCGCCATGACGGCCACCGGCTGCAGGTAGGGCGAGCGGCCGACGATCTGGCCGGCGCGGCGGCCGGGCTTGTCGAACAATACCGGCAGCGTCCGGCCGATCAGGCGCTCGGCGAAGGCCGTCTGCTGCGCCTCGATCAGCGCCTGAAGCCGATGCAGGCGCTCGCTCTTCACCGCTTCCGGCACCTGTCCGTCCATCGTCGCGGCCGGCGTGCCGGGGCGCGGCGAGTATTTGAAGGAGAAGCAGGCGGCATAGTCGACGGCGCGGACGATCTCCACGGTCGCCTCGAAGTCGTCGTCGGTCTCGCCGGGGAAGCCGACGATGAAGTCGCCGGACAGCGCCATGTCCGGTCGCGCCGTCCGGATGCGGTGGACGAGCGCCAGATAATCGGCGGCGGTGTGGCGGCGGTTCATGGCCGCGAGGATGCGGTCCGATCCCGACTGCACCGGCAGGTGCAGGTAGGGCATCAGCTTGGGATTGTCGGCGTGGGCGGCGATCAGCGCGTCGTCGAGGTCGCGTGGATGGCTGGTGGTGTAGCGGATGCGGGCAAGGCGCGGCAGCTCGCTGAGGCGGGCGAGCAGGTCGGCGAGACCGACGCTGCGGCCATCCTCGTCCGCGCCGTGGTAGGCGTTGACGTTCTGGCCGAGGAGGGTGATCTCGCGCACGCCGGCTGCTACCAGCCGCCGCGCTTCGTCGACGATGCGGGCGACCGGCCGCGACGCTTCCGAGCCGCGCGTATAGGGCACGACGCAGAAGGTGCAGAACTTGTCGCAGCCTTCCTGCACGGTGAGGAAGGCGGTCACCCCGCGCGAGCGCACCGCCGTCTCGGTCGGGGCGGCGAGGTGGTCGAACTTGTCGTCGAGCGGGAACTCGGTCTCCACCACCTTCGGCCGGGCCGGCGCCGGCCCGTGGGTGGCGGCCGGCCGCTCGCCGGCCCGCACGCGCTCGATCAACTCGGGCAGGCGGTGATAGGTCTGCGGCCCGAACACCATGTCGACCACCGGCGCGCGGGCGATGATCTCCTCGCCTTCGGCCTGGGCGACGCAGCCGGCGACGGCGATCAGTGTCTCGCGGCCCTCGGCGGCCCGCGCCGCCTTCATGACGCGCAGCCGCCCCAGCTCGGAATAGACCTTCTCGGCCGCCTTCTCGCGGATGTGGCAGGTGTTGAGGATGACGAGGTCGGCGCTTTCCGGGCTGTCGGCGGCGGCATATCCGAGCGGCGCCAGCGTGTCCGACATGCGCTCGCTGTCGTAGACGTTCATCTGGCAGCCGTAGGTCTTGATGAAGACAGATTTCTTGTCCGTCACCGTCGCTCGCTTTCCCTCGGGGGACGGCCTATCGGCACCGTCCCGGTAAAGATAACGGCATCTAGTGCATTTTGAGGAGCGGCGAAAGGCGGTTTTCCAACAAATTCGCGTGGCAGCCGGCCGTGCGGGCCGGCCGGTTGCTGGAACGATTAGCCGCCGCGCCGGCTTGATCGGCGGCAGGCGGCGGGCGCAAATGGCCGGCGACGCCGGCCCCGCC
>LUYO01000200.1:0-1501 GCA_001603295.1 Rhodobacterales bacterium Alpha_02 | reverse complement strand
AGCAGCGCCGTGAGGACGGCGGGAAAGACGGCCCAGCCGAGCGCAAGCCCGGAAAGAGCGATGAGCGAGAGATGCGTGGAACTGGGGCCGATCTTGACGTGGACGAGCGAGGCCAGGAAAAAGGCGGACGAAAAGACGGCCACCGGAACGATCCGCTCCGGGTCGAGTTTCTTGAGACCGATCGCCGTTCCGGCCGCGGCCACGGCCCACCCCGCCGCCAGCACCTGCGTGGAGAGCACGCCGTCACTGATGTGCATGCTTCCGCCTCCTCGCTCGATAGAGCGTCGTCGCCGCGGCGATGTTGAAGATCAGGCTGACGCCGAGAAGAGCGTTCCTCGAAGTGTCGAGCGGAGCGGCGGGCCCGCTCCCCGAGACGGTCGCGGCGGCCGGAGCCGCAACGCCGTCTTCCTTTCCCGTCGCGGCGACGACCGCTTCGGCTCTATGCCCCTCGTCGTCCGTCACCACGACGCGCCACTCGCCCTCCCCGTCCGGGACGAAGGCGAAGCGCCCCTTCTCGTCGGTTCTCCCCGACTGGAAGGCGCCTTTCGCATCGCCGGGCGCGAACACATCCGCCTTCGTGAACGACATGGGCTCTCCGGTGGAATAATAAAACTCAAGAGCGACGGGAGGTTTTTCCGACGGGATATACCCCACGCCGTGCGCGTCGGCCTCTTCGAGAGCGCCGAGAGTAATCGCAAGTGAAAACAACAGCAAGAGAACGCGTCTCATCTTTTTTCCTTTCGAAAGAAAAGGCTCCGGGAGCCGGAGCGGCTTCCGGAGGCCTTGACCGCGCGCCGCCGAAGAGGGCGGCGTTTTCTCGTCCTACTTCACCTCGAACGTCAGAACGGAGCGCAGGATACGGCTGTCGTACTCGCCGTCCTTGCCCTCGTCGGTTCTGGTCGTCCGAACGATCCAGAGCCCGGGCGCGGTGATTTTCACGCGGAAGGTTCCGTCCGAGGCGCCGCCTTCGGTGTAGTACGCGTACGTATTCTCGTCGGGCGAAAAGCCGTCGTAGGTGGCCCAGACGGGGCCGGACACGGGACGCCCCTTGAACAGCGCCTTGAAGGTCATGAAATCTCCCGGCTTGACTTCGGCCGGGTTCGTCACCGGAACGATCTCGAGCTCCTGCCCCGCGATCTCGGCGAAATTCGCGTCTCCGGGAGCGGCGTTCACGATGGCCTTGGCGAACTTGTCGTACTTGTTCACGGACGCCACTTTCAGCCCCCGGGCTTCGAGTTCCTTGCGGGTTCCGAGCTTTCCGCCCTCGTTGGTTCTTCCGTAAGGAAGGGGAAGCTTCTCGCATACGACGAGCACCGCGCCCGCATGGGGAACGACGAATTTCGAGTCGATCCGAAGCTCCGCTTCGTTCCGTTCGAGCTGTATGGGCAGCACTTTCCCGCCCGAGAAAACGCCCGCCTTCATCGCGCTGATGTCCTCGGCCTCTTCGGCCATGATGAACGCATGCGCCGAATGAACTTCCAGAGCCACGGTCTCCTTCTCG
>LUYO01000199.1:0-1730 GCA_001603295.1 Rhodobacterales bacterium Alpha_02 | reverse complement strand
GAAAAAATGAATCCCGATTTCGGCTGGAGGTTACAGCCCCAGGATCTTCCTCGCCTCGGCGGGCGTGGCGATATCCCGGCCGTAGGCCCGGCAGATGCGGACCACCCGCTCCACCAGCTCGGCGTTCGTCTTCGCCAGCACCCCCCGGTCCAGGTAGATGTTGTCCTCCATACCCACCCGGATGTGGCCGTCCAGGATGAGGGCCATCATGGCCATGGGCAGGGAGCCCCGGCCGATGCCGATGGTCGACCAGGTGGCGTCCGCGGGCAGATGCTCGTGAAGGTGGAGGAAAGACTTGGGCGTCGCCGGCGCACCCCAGGGGGTCCCCAGGACGAACTGGAAATGGAGCGGGTCGTCCAGCTTCCCCTCGTCCCGCATCCGGACGGCCGTGACGAGCATCCCCAGGTCGAAGACCTCGATCTCCGGCTTCACCCCTGCCTCCCGCATCATCCGTGCGGCCTCGTCCAGGAATTCCGGGCTGTTGGCAAAGACGCGGCCGCCCAGGTTGATGGATCCGGCGTCGAAAGAGGCCAGCTCCGGCTTCAGGGACAGGGGGGCCAGACGCTCCGCTGTCGGGAGGTTCCGGCCGGGAATGCCGCTGGTGGTGAGGCTCAGGATCAGGTCCGTCTTCTCCCGGAGGGGCTCCACGACCCGCCGGAACAGGTCAATATCCTGGGAGCCGAGGCCCGTCTCGGGGTCCCGGACGTGGAGGTGGACGATGGAGGCCCCGGCCTGCCAGGCCTCGAGGGCGGAGGCGGCGATCTCCTCCGGCGTGATGGGAATGTGGGGGGCAACGTCGCGGGTCATGCGGCTGCCCGTGATGGCGGCGGTGATGATGACCTTGTCCATGAAGCGAATTCTCCTGAAAGGTGTATGGACGCTCTCCCTGCCTCCCTTACAGGCCGACGGGCGGCGAGTCCTTGGGGTAGGACACCTCGAAGGAGATCCCGATGTCCCGCTTTTCCTGCGGCTTCAGCGTGACTTCCCAGAGGTAGACGCCCTCCTGGCCCTGGACGTCCTTTTCCTTCGGCTGGGGATCGAGTTTCAGGTCCTTCACCTGGATCCGGTCGGTCCGGGAGACCGGCACGGCGTCGAGAATCCGGATGGTGACGGGTTTCTCCTTCAGGTTCTCGACGGTCAGCGTATAGGACAGCTCGCGGACGGTCGTGTTCCGCTCCATTCCGAAGAGGGTTTCCTTCAGCTTGTCCCGGCTCTTCACCCGCTGGACCTTCACCTCCCGGTCGGCCCCCAGGTTCAGGTAGAAATCCTTGCCCGGCCGCTTTTCCGCGAGCGTGGTCTTGCCCACGTAACGCCCGCCGAAATAGACGTTCAGCGGCCCACTCAGGAGCTCCGCGTCGGAGGCGGTCCGGCACACCAGGAAGGCAAGGCTGTTGACCTTCGGCACGGTGTAGAGGAAGAAATCTCCCTTGAGGCGCTTCGTCGTCAGGGGCAGGATCGTCTCCTTGTCCCGCGACTCGATGCTCACCGCCTGGGGGATGCGGTACTCGAAGGACAGCGCACCCGCTTCCCGGGCGGCGGAGACGAAGGCGGCCTCCCGGGCGGGGGCTTCGTCTTCCACGGCCCCGGCCAGCGCCTCCGCCATCGGGGCCGGAGCCGCCGTGGCGACCTTGGCCCGATTCATGTCATAGCGCTCGGCCCGCTTGTAGACCTTCGGCGCCGGCCTCGGCAGCGAGAGGATCCAGGGGGCGGCCTCCGGGAGGTCGACGCCC
>LUYO01000198.1:0-7796 GCA_001603295.1 Rhodobacterales bacterium Alpha_02 | reverse complement strand
CCCATCCGGAGGTTCCACCTCCGGACCTCCTGTTTTCTTGTCAATAAGCTGGTGGGTGCGGGAGGCTGTGCCTCCCGCGCGGGGATCGGGGCGGCAGCCCCGAATTCAGCCGACCAGCGCTGGATAGTCGGTGTAGCCGATGGCGCCGTCGGCGTAGATGGTCTCCGGCACCAGCCGATTGCGAACCGAGCCGGCCCGGAAGCGCTCGACGAGATCGGGATTGGCGATGAACTCCTTGCCCCAGGCGACGGCGTCGGCCCGGCCGGCCGCCACCTCGGCGGCCGCCTCCTCGACGGAGAAGCCCTCGTTGGCGATCAACGCGCCGCCGAACGCCTCCTTGAGGTGCGGCGTCAGGCGATCCGGCCCGAGATGCTCGCGGGTGAAGATGAAAGCGAGACCGCGCTTGCCCGCCTCGCGGGCGACGTAGCCGAAGGTGGCCCTGGGGTCGCTGTCGCCCATGTCATGGCTGTCGCCGCGCGGGGCGAGATGCAGTCCGACGCGGCTGGCGCCCCAGACCGAGATCGCCGCGTCCACCGCCTCCAGCATCAGCCGGGCGCGGTTCTCGACCGGGCCGCCGTAGACGTCGGTGCGCTGGTTGGTCTTGTCCTGCAGGAACTGGTCGAGCAGGTAGCCGTTGGCGCCGTGGATCTCGACGCCGTCGAAGCCGGCCTTCTTGGCGTTCTCGGCACCTTTGCGGTAAGCCTCGACGATGGCCGGGATCTCGGCAATGTCGAGGGCGCGCGGCGTCGGATAGGGGCGGATCGGTCGGAGCAGGCTGACATGGCCGGCCGACTGGATGGCGCTCGGCGCCACCGGCAGGTCGCCGTCCAGGAGCGACGGATCGGAGATGCGGCCGACGTGCCAGAGTTGCATGACGATGGTGCCGCCCTGCCGGTGCACCGCCTCGGTGATCGGCTTCCACGCCTCGACCTGGGCGTCGGAATAGATGCCCGGCGTGCGGGCGTAGCCGGCGCCCTTCGGCGTGACGATGGTCGCCTCGGTGAGGATCAGGCCCGCCGACGCCCGCTGTTCGTAGTACGCGCGCATCACCTCGGTGGGAATGCGGTCGTCGGTGGCGCGCGCCCGCGTCAGCGGCGCCATGACGATGCGGTTGCGAAGTTCGAGCGCGCCGAGGCGCACGGGGTCGAAAAGGGTCGGCATGGCTGGAATCCTTACGGACGAAGGCGCGTGATCGTGAGATCGGGGTATATGCACGCATTCCTAGACGCTACCGATCGCCCTGCCTAGGGGTCGGCCGGTCAACTTTTCCGTGAAGTCGGGGCGAAGCCGCTCAGGTGTCGTGGTCGGGGTGCTGGCGGGAAACGATGTCGGCGAAGAACCGCTCGGCCATCGCCTGCTCCTCCGGCGTCCGGGTCGGCAGGTCGGCGAGGCGGGAGAACCAGCTCAGCCGGTGTTCGAGCCCCACCTGGATGGTCGGCGGGACGCGCTCCGGCTCGTCGAAGGCGCCGATGGCCAGTTCCAGCGCCGGCCCGCCCCAGTCGTAGGCGAGCGGCGTGCCGCAGGCCGGGCAGAAGCCGCGCCGCACCTTATTGGAGCTCTGGAACCAGGCCGGCTCGCCGCGCGTCCAGGTCAGATGCTCGGCCGGCGCCGAGACCAGCGGAGCGAAGAAGGAGCCGAAGGCCTTCTGGCACATGCGGCAATGGCAGATGCTGGCCCGGCCGAGCGCCCCGTCGACGCGGAAGCGCACCCGCCCGCACTGGCAGCCGCCGGAATATCCCTCGTCCATGTCGCGCCTCCCCGAATGACCATAGCATCGGACGAAAACGCCCGCCGCCGCCCCGGAGGCGACGGCGGGCGCGAGATTCCGCGTGTGGCCAGGATCAGCCGGCCAGTTTGGCCGCCACCTCGTCGGAGACTTCCATGTTGGTGTAGACGTTCTGCACGTCGTCGTCGTCCTCGAGCAGGTCGACCATCTTCATCAGGCTCTGCGCCTTCTCCTCGTCGAGGTTCGACGTGGTCTTCGGCTTCCACACCGACTTGATCGACGCGGCGGCGCCGAGCGAGGCTTCCAGCGCCTTGACAACCTCGCCGATCGACTCGAAGGCGCAATAGATGAAGTGGCCTTCCTCATCGGACTCGACGTCGTCGGCGCCGGCCTCGATGGCGGCTTCCACCAGAGCGTCGTTGGAGCCGGCCGACAGCGGATAGCTGATCTCGCCGAGGCGGTCGAACATGAAGCCGACCGAGCCGGTCTCGCCCAGCGCGCCGCCGGCCTTGGTGAAGATCGAGCGCACCACCGAGGCGGTGCGGTTGCGGTTGTCGGTCAGCGCCTCGACGATGACGGCGGTGCCGCCCGGACCGTAGCCCTCGTAGCGCACCTCGTCGAAGTTCTCCGTGTCGGCGCCGGCCGCCTTCTTGACCGCCCGGTCGATGTTGTCCTTGGGCATGTTCTCGGCGCGGGCGTTGAGGATGGCGAGACGCAGACGGGCGTTCATCGCCGGGTCCATGCCGCCGATCTTGGCCGCCACGGTGACTTCGCGCGCCAGCTTGGCGAAGATCTTCGACCGCTTGGCGTCCTGCGCACCCTTGCGGTGCATGATGTTCTTGAACTGTGAATGACCGGCCATAGTGCCTCCTGAGGGAACCGCGAAAGGGCGCGGGGCGCGACGCACGCCTCCCGCGACCATCGATCACGGCACTTATCCACGAATGGGCCGCCTTATAGGCGTTTGTTGGCCCCAAATCCAGCCGGGGCCGTCACCAAAACGTCGGCAGCGCCTCGGCGAGGCGGCCGCCGATCCGCACCGGGCCGATCGCCTCGGCCAGGCCGGTGACGTCGCTGACGTCGACGGCGACGCCGCACAGCGTCGGCTCGCCGAGCGCCGGCTGGAAGCGGGCCGTCGGGATCTTGCGCAGGAAGCGGTTGATCGGCTCGTCCTTGTCCATGCCAAGCACGCTGTCGTAGTCGCCGGTCATGCCGGCATCGGAGATGTAGGCGGTGCCGCCGTCGAGGATCTGATGGTCGGCGGTCGGCACGTGGGTGTGTGTGCCGACTACCAGCGAGGCACGGCCGTCGAGATGGTGGCCCATCGCCTGCTTTTCGGATGTCGCCTCGGCGTGCATGTCGACCAGCACGGCGTCGGCCATGTCGCCGAGCGGACAGGCCAGAAGCTCGCGATCGACGGCGGCGAAGGGATCGTCGAGCGCGTCCATGTAGACGCGGCCCATGACGTTGACCACTAGTACGCGGGCGCCGTTGCGGGCGATGCCAACGGTGGCACCGCGCCCCGGCGTGCCGGCCGGATAATTGGCGGGACGGAGAAGCTGCGGCTGCCGCTCGATGAACACCAGCGCCTCGCGCTGGTCCCAGGCGTGATTGCCGCTGGTGACCACGTCGGCGCCGGCATCGAGGAAGTCGCGACAGATCTCCTCGGTGATGCCAAAGCCACCAGCGGCGTTCTCGCCATTGACCACCACGAAGTCGAGCCCGTAGTCGGCGATCAGTCCCGGCAGGATATCGGAAATGGCATTGCGGCCCGAGCGGCCGACCACGTCTCCCACAAACAGCAGGCGCATTCTCCGGCATCCTCCCCGATAGTCCAGGCTCACCGGGCGAAGCGGAAGACGTCGCGCTCGGTAACGATCATGTCGAGCGGCGCGTCATGGGGCTCCATCGGCACCGCCGCCACTTCCTGCACCGAGAAGGCGATGCCGATCAAGCGGGGAAAGCGTCCCATCGCCCTGAGACCAGCCACAGCGCGGTCGTAGAAGCCGCGGCCGTAGCCGACCCGCCCGCCCTGGCGGTCGAAGGCGGAGAGCGGCATCAACAGCGCGTCGGGCAGCAAAGCCTCGGCTTCCGGTCCCGGACCACGCGTACCGAAGCCGAGCGGCACCAGCGGTTCGCCCGGCCGATAGCGGCGGAACACCAGCCCCGCCTCCACCATCACCGGCAGCCCCACCGGATGGCCGCGGCCGTCGAGCGACGCGATGGCGTCGGAGAGATCCACCTCGCTGAGGATCGGCAAAAAAGCCGACACCGCCGCGCCGGCGGCGAGATCGAGCGCCAGCACGGCGCCGGAGATCGCCGCCGATCCCTCGGCACGCATCGCTTCGGACAGGCTGTCGCGGCGGCCGAGCGCCAGTTTCCTGACGCGCGCCTTCTCGGCGGCGACGAGAGCACGGGAGAGGTCGGAGGCGGCGTCGATGGAAATGGCGGGCCTCCCGGCTGCATGAACGGGGGAAAGAAAGTGTGGCGCCCGCGAACGACCGTCGGAAGTGCGATCCCGGGAAACCTACAACGTAGGTGGGCGCCGTTTGCCCGAACCCTCGAGTCCGGGCGGGGACAGCTCCCTTCAGGATCATTAAGGCCCCGGGGATATTGATTCCTAACGGGAAGCGCAGTCACGCCACGTTCCCCTATATAGGCGAGACCGGCGCTTCGGCAAAGGGGTGCCTGATGGACAAAAAAAGCGGTGGTCGGCAGAAGGACGGCGAACAAAAAAGAAGGGCGGCAGGAAGACCTGCCGCCCAGTCGCTGCGCGGATCGCAGTAGCCGTTACCGTCCGGCCGAGATGGCAACCAGGATGACGAGCATCCCTGCCGTTCCGGCCAGGGCAAGCACGATCAGGGCGGGGTAGCCGAACAGCGCCACCGCCCCTATGCCGATCACCAGGACCACGACCATGACGGCCAACACCACCCAGGCGCTGAGGCCGCGATTGTCCGCTGTCGGCTCGTGACTGGCCATGAAACTCCCCCGAAAAATCCTGTCGGGCTCCATATATGGAATTATCCGTAGCGAGGCAACGGTGCTTTCGCCGCATCAGCCCTGCGCGTCCCGCATGGGCACCGGCCACCCCTTCTCCTTGAAGGTGCTCTGATTTCGCCGCCGCCACCAGTAGACGAAAGCCCAATGCCGCCGGTGCCATGCCGCGACGGATTTCGCTCAGACCATCTTCTCGGCCGCGGCCTCGATGCGGACGGCCGCCTCGACCACCTTCTCGGCCAGGCGGCGCTCCACCTCGCCCTGCCGTTCGAGCAGGGCGTCGCGGCTCTCCCGCAGCGACCGCACCTCGGCTTCGAGACCCTTCAGCCTGCGCTCGGTCTCCGACAGCTGGTCGAGCACGGTGATGGCGCTCATCACGGTCAGCCGCTGGTCGCCGATCTCACCGAACACGCCCCGGATTTCGTTGAGGATGGCGTCGAGCCGGCTGGCGAGGCCGTAGAGGTGCTCCTCCTGGCCGTCGTCGCAGGCCATGCGGTAGGTCTTGCCGGCAATCGTCACCGTCACCTGTGACAAAGGATCAGCCTCCGTGGGTATCGAGGACGGAGCGGATCGACTCCATGGCGGCGACGAGACGACGCGACACCTCGCGATTGGCGTCCTCCAGCCGGCCGGCCTTGGCGAGCGCATCGTCGAGGTCGCCGGCAAGGCGCGACCGATCCTCCCCGAGGCGGAACAGCTCGTCCTCCAGGCCGGAAATGGTGCGCTCGCCGGCAAGGCGCCGCTCCACCGCAAGTTCCAGGCGCCCAAGCGCCTGGTCGAGCCTTTCAAAGGCCGCGTCCAACGACGCCGCTCCGGCCATGACCGCCTCCGGATGCTCCACCGGTGCGACGGGAAAATCGTCCGGAGAACTCATCGCTTATCTGGTCTGGTTGCCATAAACGGTGAGACGTGACAACGGTCCGTTTGGAGGCGGTCTGGGAAAATACCAGCTTTTCCATTTTTTGGCCCGCAAGCGCCGTGGCTGCGGCCGGTTGTCATTGACAGATAGTACCGCCCTGCTATTGATCGGCCGCTTTAGCCGAAAGACGTAATGGCGTGGCGTGTCTGCCGGAAGATACGTATTTGTCCGTCGTTCGGCCCGCCCAAGGAGATTCCGGCCAAATCCCGTCAGGAAATAACAATGACTGACTCCGCCCGGTACAAGAATATGGCCAACGCCATCCGCGCTCTTGCGATGGATGCTGTCGAAAAGGCCAAGTCCGGCCACCCCGGCATGCCGATGGGCACGGCCGATATCGCCACTGTTCTTTTCGGCGACGTGCTGAAGTTCGACGCCGCCGCGCCGGCCTGGCCCGACCGCGACCGCTTCATCCTGTCGGCCGGCCACGGCTCGATGCTGCTCTATTCGGTCCTCCATCTGATCGGTGTCGAGGACATCAGCATGGATGACCTCAAGAGCTTCCGTCAGTGGGGCTCCAAGTGCGCCGGCCATCCCGAATACGGCTACGCCCAGGGCATCGAGACCACCACCGGCCCGCTCGGCCAGGGCCTTGCCATGTCGGTCGGCTTCGCACTCGCCGAGCGCATGCTGAACGCCCAGTTCGGCGATGATCTGGTCGATCACCGCACCTACGTGCTGGCCGGCGACGGCTGTATCATGGAAGGCATCAGCCACGAGGCGATCTCGCTGGCCGGTCATCTCAAGCTGAACAAGCTCTGCCTGATCTGGGACGACAACGGCATCTCCATCGACGGTCCGGTGTCGGTGTCCGAGAGCGGCGACATCCCGGCCCGCTTCCGCGCCGCCGGCTGGAACACCGACGCCGTCGACGGCCATGATCCGGTGGCGATTCTCGCCGCCCTCGAGCGCGCCAAGTCCTCCGACAAGCCGGTGCTGATCGCCGCCAAGACGACCATCGGCTTCGGCGCCCCCAAGAAGGCCGGCACGCACGCCGTCCATGGTTCGCCGCTCGGCGCCGAGGAGATCGCCGGCGCCCGCGAGAAGCTCGGCTGGCCCTATGCGCCCTTCGAGGTTCCCGCCGAGATCCTCGCCGACTGGCGTGCCGCCGGCAAGCGCGCCGGCAAGGACCGCGCCGCCTGGATCGCCCGCTATGAGGCTCTCGACGCCGCGACGCGCGCCGAGTTCGACCGTCGCATCGCCGGCGATCTGCCGGCTGCCTTCTTCGACGCCATGGCCGCCTACAAGGCCAAGCTGGTCGCCGAGCTGCCGAAGGTCGCCTCGCGCAAGGCGTCCGAGATGGCGCTCGAGGTGATCAACCCGGTGGTGCCCGAGATGGCCGGCGGCTCGGCCGACCTCACCGGCTCCAACCTGACCAAGACCAAGGGTCAGCAGGCGGTGAAGGCGCCCGACTACAAGGGCAGCTACATCCACTACGGCATCCGCGAGTTCGGCATGGGCGCCGCCATGAACGGCATCGCCCTGCACGGCGGCTTCATCCCCTACGGCGGCACCTTCCTGGTGTTCTCCGACTACGCCCGCCCGGCGATGCGCCTGTCGGCGCTGATGCACCAGCGCGTCGTCTACGTCATGACCCATGACTCCATCGGTCTTGGTGAGGACGGCCCGACGCACCAGCCGATCGAGCATCTGCCGTCGCTGCGCGCCATCCCCAACATGACGGTGATCCGGCCGGCCGACGCCTATGAGACGGCCGAGGCCTGGGAGTTCGCGCTCACCCACAAGAAGGGTCCGACGACGCTGGCGCTGTCGCGCCAGAATCTGCCGGCCATCCGCTTCGAGGTCAGCGCCGACAACAAGGTCGCCAAGGGCGCCTATGAGGTCGCCGCTGCCGACGGCCTGCCGGAGGTGTCGATCTTCGCCACCGGCTCGGAGGTCGCCATCGCCCTCGACGCCAAGAAGCTGCTCGACGCGGCCGGCCATCCGGCGCGCGTCGTGTCGGTGCCGAGCTTCGAGACCTTCCGCGCCCAGTCGGACGCCTACCGCGCCGAGGTGATCGGCGTCGCCAAGGTGAAGGTCGGCGTCGAAGCCGCCCTGCGCATGGGCTGGGACGAGATCATCGGCTCGGACGGCATCTTCGTCGGCATGACCGGCTTCGGCGCCTCGGCGCCGATCGAGCTGCTCTACGAG
>LUYO01000197.1:0-1988 GCA_001603295.1 Rhodobacterales bacterium Alpha_02 | reverse complement strand
CGGCTACCTGGGTCGCCGCCGTGGCGCTGCCCCAGGGCGAGCCGGTAACGCCCTTCCCCGGATGGCAGGTGATGCGACCGCGCCAGGGATAGGCCGGCTGGGAAGCGCCGCCATAAGGGTTCGGCAGGTTGTTGCCGGCTGCGATGTCCATCATCACGAAGGGGTTGAAGGTGACGGCGAGCCCCCGCGCCTTCAGCGCCTTGATCGCCTCGATCACGCTGGCGTCGGACGGCGTGCCGCCGTAGGCCGCCCTGCCCTCAACAGAACTGACCAGCCGCGCCTCGCCACGCCCGACGCCGCTCACCCGCCATTCGAGGCCGGTGGTCGCCTTGGACGCGTTGTCGACCTTCGGCCGGATGGAGCAGGCGCCGGCCCGGAGGTCGTCGCCGAACCAGGTCACCACCAGCGCCACCGATTTGAGATTGGGGCAGACGGCGCAGAGTTCGTCGAGCGAGGCGGCGAAGTCGGTGGTGCCGGTGGCGGCGTGGCGGTTCTCGGTCGCGGTGACGCCGCGCGACAGGGTTCGCGTCACCCGCGTCGTGGCATAGCCGAATTCGGTGGCGGCGGGGATCATCGTCACCGCCTTCAGCTTGCGCTCCAGCCGGCCGACCGGCCGGATCACCTCGAAGGACAGTTGCGGCAGCGTGTTGCCGAAGTCGTCGAGCGGCAGGCGCTCGAACACCGCGTAGGCGAGGCCACGATAGGCCGGCGCCGTGCCCTGGTGGGCGAGGATGAGCGAATCGGGCTCCTGCTCCTCGTCGCCCGGATGGACGCGCATGGTGACGCGCGCGACATCGACGAGCTTGCCGTTGGCCCAGACGCGGCCGACATGGGCGATCGGCCCCTCGCACAGCCCGACGGCGAAATTGGCGAAATAGCGGTAGGTGGTGGTCTTGCTGCCGCCCGATCCCTTGCCGCCGCTTGTCTCGGTGGTGCTGGTTTCCTCGAAGCTCGACGCCCAGATCACCTCGCCGGCGATCCGCACGCGGCCGAACAGGCGGGCGATCGGCGCGCCTTCGTTGGAGGTCTGCACGTCGAGGTCGGCGAGCTTGCCGATCGAGGTGCTGGTGCCGGAGCCGAACAGCGCCCGGTCGAGCACGCCACCGGCCAGCGCGCCCGCCGCCTGGCCGATCATCGCGGCGGTCGCGCCGAACAGGCCGCCGACCGCCGAGCCGGCGGCAGCGAGAAGAAGCGTCGCCATGACAAGTCTCCTGGAGGTCAGCCGTCGAGGCCGGGAAAGCGGAAGGCGGCGGCGATGTGGCCGCGCCACCAGCGGCCGAGCGGCACCTCGGCGACGGCGGCGCCCTCCTGGGCGTGGATGAATCGTCCCGGCACCGTCACGATGCCGGCATGCTTGGCCGGCAGGCCGTCGCGCCAGCGGAACAGCAGCACGTCGCCCGGTCCCGCCTCATCGAGCGGGATGGCGAGGAGGTGGCGGCCGGCCGCGCCGGCCATCAACTCGGCGCCGCCCACCTCCGCCCATTCCGGGCTGTAGGGCGGCAGCGGCTCGGGTTCCGGGCCGAGGAAAGCCCGCCACAGACCGCGCACCAGGCCGGCGCAATCGCAGCCGACGCCCTTCAGCGACGCCTGATGGCGGTAGGGCGTGCCGAGCCAGGAGCGGGCCTCGGCGACCAGTTCGTCGCGGGTCATCGGAACAGCACCTCGTCGCCGGATTCGCCGGATGCGAAGGAGAAGACGAAATCGCGACCGGGCATGTGCGGGAATCCCCTGAAGTTATCGGCGTTGCCGAAGCGGTCGCGGCAGGTAGCAAACTGCTTGTCGCAGCCGGCCGTCAGCGTCACCGCCACGCCCTGTTCCGGCGCGATCGGCAACGGCCGGCGCAGGATGGCGCCGCTGCCGGCGACGTCCTTGACGTGGTCGTCGACGGCGAAGCTGCGGCCGGCGAGCGCGCCGCCATCGAAGCGGCAGGTGCCGCGGGCGAGCCAGCCGGCGGCGAGGTCGTCGATGCCGGCGAGGCGGACGACGCG
>LUYO01000196.1:0-2337 GCA_001603295.1 Rhodobacterales bacterium Alpha_02 | reverse complement strand
GCTCATCGGAAGGCCATGCGCAGGATCTGGCCGTTGCGGTCGATGGCGACGCGCCAGAACAGGGGATCGGAGCCGGCGACGGCGGCCAGCACCTTGGTCGCGGTGATGTCGTTGCCGTTGACCGACAGCACGATGTCGCCCTTCTGCATGCCGAGCCGGTCGGCCGGCGAGCCCGAGGCGACGGCAGTGACCACGACGCCGGTCTGGCCGCGATAGGCAAGGCCGATCTCGGCGGCGACGGCCGGCGACATGTTGGCCACCGTGGCGCCCTGGAAGGGCGAGCGGTTGCTGATGGTAAGTTGCTCGCGCGGGGTGGTTTCCGGCGCCGCCATCAGCTTCACCGGCAGCTCGATCAGCTTGCCGGCCCGGTTGACGGTGAGCTTGGCAACGTTGCCGACGCCCTTGGTGGCGAGGCGGTAGTTGAAGACGCGGGGATCGCTGACTTCGACGCCGTCGACGGCGACCACCAGATCGCCGGCGTCGAGACCGGCCGCCTCGGCCGGGCTTTTCCGGAGGATGGAGGTGACCAGCACGCCCGACGGCCGGTCGAGGCCGAGGCTTTCGGCGATGTCGGAGGTCACCGGCTGCAATTCGGCGCCGATCCACGGCAGTTGCACGGCCGAGCCGCCGCGCCGCGCCGAATCGACGAACACCTTCACCATGTTGGAGGGAATGGCGAAGCCGATGCCGTTGGAGCCGCCGCCGCGGCTGAAGATCGCCGTGTTGATGCCGACCAGCTTGCCGCTCATGTCGACCAGCGGGCCACCGGAGTTGCCGGGATTGATGGCGGCGTCGGTCTGGATGAAGAACTGATAGTCGGAGATGCCGACCTGACTGCGGGCCAGTGCCGAGACGATGCCCTGCGTCACCGTCTGGCCAACGCCGAACGGATTGCCGATGGCCAGCACCAGGTCGCCGACCTGAAGCTGGTCGGAATCGGCGAGCGGCAGCGTCGGCAGCGCGCCCTTGGGATTGCGCACCTTCAGCACGGCGAGGTCGAGCTGGTCGTCCTTCAGTACCACGTCGCATTCCAACTCGCTGCGGTCGGGCAGCGCCACCTTCACCTCGTCGCCGTCGTCGATGACGTGGTTGTTGGTGACGATCAGGCCGGAGGGATCGACGATGACGCCGGAGCCGAGCGACTGCTGGTGCCGCTCGCGCTGCCGACCCATGCCGGAATAGTCGTTGCCGAAGAACTGACGGAAGAACGGATCGTCCATCAGCGGCGACGATGCCACCTTGACCGTCCTGGTCGAGTAGACGTTGACCACCGCCGGGGCGGCCGCCTTGACCACAGGCGCAAACGACAGCTTGACCGCCGCCTCGGAGGCCGGCACCACCCGCTCCTCGGCTGCGGCGCCAAGCGCGGTGGAAGCGGCGAGGCCGACGGCCAGGACGAGGCGTGACAATCCGGCGTGACGCATGGCGATCCTCCGCGTGCCGCTTCTCATGCGGCCAGAGCCCTTTTCTACGCCGCCGAATATGGCAACGGAAGGACGGTCGAACAACTCGTCCGGCCGACAAAGGGCCAAAAACAAAGGGGCGGCCCGGCGGACCGCCCCTTCGCAAGCTCACAGATCGCTGCCGATCAGGCGGCGGCCGTCTCGGCCTCGACCGGCTCGGCAGCCTGGCGGGCCTTGTCGGCGGCGCCCTTGGCGGCGATGTCGCGGTCGACGAACTCGATCACCGCCACCGGGGCCGAATCGCCATGGCGGAAGCCGGCCTTCAGCACGCGGGTGTAGCCGCCGGCGCGGGCCTTGTAGCGGGGGCCGAGCACGTCGAACAGCTTCTTGGCGGCGATCTCGTTGTTCTGCAGCTCGGAGGCGAGCTGGCGACGAGCGGCGAGGTCGCCCTTCTTGGCGATGGTCACCAGCTTCTCGACGATCGGACGCAGGTCCTTGGCCTTCGGCAGGGTGGTGACGATCTGCTCATGCTCGACAAGCGAGATGGCGAGGTTGGCGAGCATCGCCTTGCGATGGCTCTGAGTGCGGTTGAACCGACGGCCCGCATTACCGTGACGCATGGCCTACTCCTATTTGTCTTTCGCGCGGCTCACGCCGGGCAGGATTGTTTGAACGAGCCGGAGAGCCACGCCCTCCGGCGAGCTTTCGGCTCAGTAGTTGTGGTCTTCGTAGCGCTTGGCCAGGTCTTCGATGTTCTCGGGCGGCCAGTTCGGGACTTCCATGCCGAGATGCAACCCCATCTGCGCCAGCACTTCCTTGATCTCGTTGAGCGACTTGCGGCCGAAATTCGGCGTGCGGAGCATCTCCGCCTCGCTCTTCTGGATCAGGTCGCCGATGTAGACGATGTTGTCGTTCTTCAGGCAGTTGGCCGAAC
>LUYO01000195.1:0-12659 GCA_001603295.1 Rhodobacterales bacterium Alpha_02 | reverse complement strand
GCCGTCGGCGAGTCCGGTCAGCGCGTCGCGGCGGGCCCGGTCCATGGCGGCGGCGCGCGCCGCCTCGGCGTCGGCCTCGGCGGCGATGCGCTCGCGCTGCAAGTCGCGGAAGCGGGCGACCGCCCGGGCGATCAGGCCGATCTCGTCCTTGCGCGTCGCGCCGGAAATCTCGGCGTCGAGATCGCCGCCCTGCAGCCGATCCATTGAGCGGGTGAGGCGGGCGAGCGGCCGGGTGATGCCGCGCGCCACCACCGCCGACAGACCGCCGAGCAGCAGGAGGGCGACGAGCGTCGCCAGACCGACGCGGCGGGTGCTGGCCGACAACGACGCCTCGATGTCGCCGACATGGAAGCCGGTGCCGAGCATCCAGTTCCAGCCGTCGATGTTGACGGTGTAGGCGAGCTTCAGCGAGGCATCCTTGTCGCCGGGCTTCACCCACATGTATTCGTAGTTACCGCCGCCGGCCCTGGCGATGGCCAGCATGTCGCGGATCATCGGCTTGCCGTTGACATCCTTCATGTCGATCAGGCTCTTGCCCTCCAGCTCCGGCTTGCCCGGCAGCAGGATGTTCTGGCCGTCGGCGCCGTAGATGAAGAAGTAGTTCTTGTCGGCGCCGAAGCGCACCGGCCTCAGCACCGCCTTGGCGGCCGCCTGGGCGTCCTCGACGCTCATCTCGCCCTTGGCGGCGCGGTCGCGATAGCCCTCGATCATCGACCGCGCGGTTTCGACCTGGTCCTGAAGCGACAGCTTCTTCTGCGTCATCAACTCGGAGCGGAGATCGGCGTAGCCGAGATAGCCGATCGCCGACAGGCCGGCGATCGCCAGCACGACGATGGCGGCGATCTTGGCGGACACGGAATGGATGTTGAACATGGCAGCAAGCCCTAGCGGTACCATCCGGCAAACCGGGATGATTCCCATTTAGGACCCGCTCGTTAACTTTGGCTTACGAAATAGGCGTTTGTTGCCGAAAACCGTTCACCAGAGCAACGAATCTACCCCGGCGGGGATTAGCCGGCTCACCGATGCTCGTGATCGGGGCCGTGGGAGTGGCCGTGATCATGGGAGTGCTCGGGGCCGTGGTCGTCGTCATGGGCATGGGCGTGTTCATGATGGTGGTGGCCGCAGCCGCAGGCCTCGCCGTGATCGTGCCCATGCTCGTGATGATGGCGCTCCGGGCCGTGCTCGTGGGCATGACCATGGTCGTGATCGTGCGCCTCGCCGGAGACGCCGCCGTCCGGGTCGAAGGCGGCGAGCAGCGGCGTCACCGTGGCGCCGAGCCCCTTCAGCATGTCCTCGATGACATGGTCGTAGCGGATGCGCAGCCGGTCGCCGAGGACCTGGACGGGCAGATGGCGGTTGCCGAGATGCCAGGCGATGCGGACGAGCCCGGCCGGGCTGCCGGCGGCGATCTCCATGAGGCGCTCGGGCACCGCCTGGACGAGGATCAGCCTGCCGTCCTCCAGCTCCAGCGCGTCGCCGTCCTTCATCACGGTGGCGTCCTTGAGGTCGAGCAGGAACACCGTCTTGCCGACGCAGCGCATGACGAGGCGGCGGCGGTGGCGGTCGTCGCGCTCGAGGGCGAGCGTATCGGCGGGCGTGCCGGTCCAGGTGCCGGCGGGTAGGAGGCGGGTGGCGGTGATCATGATCAGGTCCTCGGCGTCGGAGCGACGGGTTTGCGGCCGAGCTTAGCCAAAAGCGCCCCCGAGGCAAGGGCCGCCGCCCTCGGTGTGAGGCCGGCGAGTGCCGTCGCCGCGAAGCCGGAATGATGGCGGGCACGACGACCGATATGGAAAGTCTCCGGATCGGGCCTCAGCCGAGCCAGTCGGGCAGGCGGTCGAGGCCGATCAGCTCGTCGTAGGAGGGGCGCGGCCGCACCACGGCCCAGCGGTCGCCGTCGACCAGTACCTCCGGCACCAGCGGCCGCGAATTGTAGGTGCCCGACTGCACCGCGCCATAGGCGCCGGCCGAGAACACGGCCAGCAGTTCGCCCGGCCGCGCCACCGGCAGGCTGCGGCCGCGCGCCAGATAGTCGCCGCTCTCGCAGACCGGGCCGACCACGTCGACCTTCTCCTGTTCGGTGCCGGCCGGCCGCTCGTCGACCGGCCGGATCTCGTGATGGGCGTCGTAGAGGGTCGGCCGGATCAGGTCGTTCATGCCGGCGTCGACGATGACGAAGGTCTTGGCCTTGCCACGCTTCACGTATTGCACCTCGGTGACGAGGATGCCGGCGTTGCCGACGATGAAGCGGCCGGGCTCGATCAGCACCTCGACGTCGAGCGCCTGCGTATGCTTGCGCACGATGTCGACATAGGCGGCGGGATGCGGCGGCGGCGCGTTGTCGGCGCGATAGGGGATGCCGAGGCCGCCACCGAGATCGACGTGGCGAATGGAGTGTCCGGCCGCCCGCAGCGCCGCCACCAGTTCGCCGAGCCGGCCGAAGGCGGCGTCGAACGGTTCGAGATCGGTGATCTGCGAGCCGATGTGCATGTCGATGCCGGCCACTTCGAGACCCGGCAGGGCGGCGGCGCGGCCGTAGACGCGCACCGCTTCCTTCCAGGGGATGCCGAACTTGTCCTCGGCCTTGCCGGTGGAGATCTTGGCGTGGGTGCGAGCGTCGACGTCGGGATTGATGCGGAGCGACACCGGCGCCGTCAGGCCGAGGCGGCTCGCCACGGCGGACAGGCGTTCCAGCTCCGGCTCGCTCTCGACGTTGAAGCACTTGATGCCCTCGGCGAGGGCGTATTCGATCTCGCGCACCGTCTTGGCGACGCCGGAGAAGACGATCCTGCCGGCCGGAATGCCGGCGGCGCGCGCCCGGCGCAGCTCGCCCTCCGAGACGACGTCGGCGCCGGCACCGAGCCGGGCGAGCGTGGCGATCACCGCCTGGTTGGAATTGGCCTTCAGCGCGTAGCAGACCAGCGTGCGCTCATTGTCGAGCGCTTCGCGGAACACCCGGAAATGGCGGGCGATGGTGGCCGACGAGTAGATGTAGACCGGCGTGCCCACCGCCGCGGCGATGGCCGGCACCGCGACGTCCTCGGCATGGAGCACGCCGCCGCGATAGCTGAAGTGGTGCAACGGCAGCTCCTCAGATGAGACCGTCGAGAAGGAAGGGCTTGTCGGGTGTCGCCGGTTTGGCGGCGGGCGTCACCGCGCCGGGATCGTTGGTGGCGGACGCCGGTGTCTCGACCGTCGATTTCGGCGCCTGGAGCGATCCCTTGCGGCCGCAGCCGGCAAGCGCGAGAGCGACCATCAGCGATATCATCCCGAGACGCAGCACCTTCATTTCCCGATCCCCTGGCCACGCAGCCGTTACGCCATCCTCAGCCGATCAGCGCCTGCCAGCGCTTCACTTCCGCCCGCACGTTGTCGGGCGCCGTGCCGCCATGCGAGGTGCGGCTCCTGACGGAATTCTCGACGGTGAGCACATCGTAGACCGCTTCGCTGATGCCGTCATGCACCGTTTTCATGTCGTTAAGCGGGATATCGGCAAGCTCGATACCGCGCTCGGCGGCGATGGCGACCAGACGGCCGGTGACGTGGTGGGCGTCGCGGAACGGCAGGCCGAGCACCCGCACCAGCCAGTCGGCGAGATCGGTGGCGGTGGAGAAGCCGGAGCCGGCCGCCGCCGCCATGCGGGCGACGTCGGGCTTGAGGTCGCCCACCATGCCGGTGGTGGCGGCAAGGACCAGCGACAGGCTCTCGAAGGCGTCGAACACCTGCTCCTTGTCCTCCTGCATGTCCTTCTGGTAGGCGAGCGGCAGACCCTTCATGACGATCATCAGCGCGTTCATGTCGCCGATGATGCGGCCGGCCTTGGCGCGCACCAGCTCGGCGGCGTCCGGGTTGCGCTTCTGCGGCATGATCGACGAGCCCGTCGAGAAGGCGTCGGACAGGCGCACGAAGCCGAACTGCGCCGACGACCAGATGACGATCTCCTCGGCAAGGCGCGACAGATGCACCGCGACGATCGACGCCGCCGCCATGGCCTCCAGCGCGAAGTCGCGGTCGGAGACGCTGTCGAGCGAGTTGGCGGTGGGACGGTCGAAGCCGAGGCTCTTCGCCGTCATGTGGCGGTCGATCGGAAACGAGGTGCCGGCCAGCGCCGCCGCGCCGAGCGGGCATTCGTTGAGGCGCTTGCGGGCGTCCTGCACCCGGCCGCGATCACGGGCGAGCATCTCGACATAGGCGAGCAGATGATGGCCGAAGGTGACCGGCTGCGCCGATTGCAGGTGCGTGAAGCCGGGCATAACGGTGCCGGCGTGCTCGCCGGCCCGCGCCACCAGCGCGCCCATCAGCTCGGCGAGCTGGCCGTCGAGATGGTCGAGACCGTCGCGCACCCAGAGGCGGAAGTCGGTGGCCACCTGGTCGTTGCGCGAGCGCGCCGTGTGCAGCCGGCCGGCCGCCGAGCCGATCAGCTCCTTGAGGCGCGATTCGATGTTCATGTGGATGTCTTCGAGGGCGCGCGAGAAGGTGAAGCGTCCCTCGTCGATTTCGGTCTTGATCGCGTCGAGGCCTTCGGCGATCTTGCCGGCGTCGCCCTCGGAGATGATGCCGCGGGCGGCGAGCATTTCGGCGTGCGCCTTGGAGCCGGCGATATCCTGGGCGTAGAGCTTCCGGTCGAAGTCTATGGAGGCGTTGATTTCCTCCATGATCGCGGACGGCCCAGCCGAAAACCGGCCGCCCCACATGCGGTTGCTCATCGGGTGCACTCCAGGAAACGAGGATCGATCGATGCCGTTCAAGCCTTCTCGCCGCGCGCTTGCCGCGATCGCGTTCGTTGCGGTGGCTGCCGGCCTTGCTGCGGTATACGTGACGGAGAGGGGCGCTGTCGAGAGCGGCGGCCGCTGCGCCGCCAAGGCGACCGCGGCGGCCAGGCTGAAGCCCTTCGCCACCGGCGACCTGTCGGCGCTGCTGATCGCCGACGCGCCGGCCGACCTCTCCACCCTGGTCCTCCGGACGCCCGACGGCGGCGAACGCCGCCTCACCGACCTCGGCAACCGGACGGTTCTCCTCAACATGTGGGCGACCTGGTGCGTGCCCTGCCGCACCGAGATGCCGCATCTTCAATCCCTTCAGGAGAAGCGGGGCGGCGACGACTTCGCGGTGGCCGCCCTCAACGTCGACGTCGGCGGGCCGGACAAGCCGAGCCGCTTCCTCGCCGACATCGGCGCCACGTCGCTCGTCGACCTGCGCGACCCGGAGATGACCGCCTTCAACGCGCTGAAGTCGAACGGGCTGGTGTTCGGCCTGCCGACCACCTTCGTAGTCGACCGCGACGGCTGCGCCCTCGCCTCACTGGCCGGCCCGGCGCAATGGGATTCGCCGGCGGCGCTGGCGCTGGTCGAGGCGGCCGTCAAATCGGAGTGAGATGGTGATCAGGCGTGGCTGCGGCCGGGGAGGCCGACACGCGGCAGGAGGCGCTCGAACCAGCCGGTGAGGCGGTCGAGATGGTCGACATCGCCCTCGCGGCGGGTGACCGTCGCCTTGCGGCGCTCGGTGGTGCTCATGGCGCGGAAGCGGGCCAGCGCCCGCTGGTGCGACACCTCGACGACGCGGACGACCACCACGTGGTCGCCGTCCATCCACGAAAACAGGAACGGTTCCGGCTTGGCAAGCATGGTCAACACGTTCTCAATCCCGTCTTGGTCGGGAGTTCGTAGCGCGCTCCGGGACGCCCGACCACTCCAGTTCCAAGGATCGAACCATTATGGTTAACGGATCATTAACGGCGCCGCGTTGCAAGTTTGCCGCCACTGGTGAACAATGAAAATCGCCTCCGGAAATGGCAACTTTGCCAATGATATGAAAAAAGTTTAGCGATAGCGCGCCCGTAAAAAAATGTGGATAAACTGTGTCTTTCCGCACTGCCGGCTTGCCAAGCGGAAGCGGCGGAATACCGCCGTGCGTGAAACCACGTATTAGCCGACGACGCCTCAGGCTCGCCGCGACGGCGGCGTGAAGCCGGAAAGCGACAGCGGGCTGTCGGTCATCGCCGCGCGGTCCGGCGTGTCGGGGGCGAGCACGCCGCAGAAGGCGTCGAACAGCCGCCTCACCTCGTCCTCCGGCAGATCGCGGGTGATGAACACCAGCCGCGTCCGATGATCGGCATCCGGCCAGGCGGCAAGACGCAGCGGCGGGTGGAACAGCTCCTGCACGGCATGAACGACCAGCGGCCGGTCGGGATCGTCGGCCAGCCGGATCACCCCCTTGAGGCGCAACAGCTTCGGCCCGTGGGCGGCGCGCAACAGCTCCAGGAACATCTCGACGGCGCCGGCCGGTACCGCCTGATCGGCGACCAGCGAGAAGGCGCGGACGCCGTCGTGCCGGCTGTGGTCATGCCCGCTATCATCATGATCATGGTGGTGATGGTGGTCCGGATGGTCGCATGTTTCACCGGCGCAGTCGTGGTGATGATCGTGGTGGGTGTGTTCCTCGAAGGCTTCGGCGTTGAGCCAGCGCCGCACGTCGGCCGTCTTGGTGGCGGGATCGAACAGGCCGCAGCCGAGGAGGTCGGCCGGCTCGGCCGCCGCGGCGTCGACCAGCGGCACGCCGGGATTGAGCGCCTTCAGCCGCCGCGTCAATGCCGGCAGCCGCGCCGCGCCCTCGGCGAGGTCGGCCTTGGCGATCACCAGCCGGTCGGCTACCGCCACCTGCTTCACCGCCTCCGGATGCTCGTCGAGCGTGCGATCGCCGTTGACCGCGTCGACGACGGTGATCACTCCGTCCACCGCATAGCGCAGCGACAGGTAGGGATGGGCGGTCAGCGTCGCCAGCACCGGCACCGGGTCGGCAAGGCCGGTGGTCTCGATGACGATGCGGCTGAGCGTCTCGATGCGGCCGTTGTCGAGCCCGCGCAGGAAATTCTCCAGCGTCGTCACCAGTTCGCCGCGCACCGTGCAGCACAGGCACCCAGACGACAGCTCGACGATGCCGTCGTCGGCCGCCTCGACCAGCAGGTGGTCGATGCCGATCTCGCCGAACTCGTTGATGATGAAGCCGGTGCCGGCCAGCGCCGGGTCGCGCACCAGGCGATTGAGCAGGCTGGTCTTGCCGGCGCCGAGGAAGCCGGTGAGGATCGTCACGGGGATGACGGGTTTTGCCCCGCGCGGGCGCTCGGTTCCGGTCATGGCTTCGGGCACGGCCTCGGTCCTCGGCAAGGGGTCAGCGGGCGGGTTTCGGCAGCGGCAGCGGCACGGCGACGGCCGGCTTGCCGGCCTTGGCCTCGACCACCGGTTCCACCGGGTCGGGCATGTCGCTGGCGCCGCCGAGGCTGATGGGGATCGGGTCCATCACCTTGAAGCGCGGCACCAGATAGCTGGCCGGCTGGTTGTCATCGCCGTCGCCGAGATCCTCGCCGACCGGCGCCTTGGCGCCCTTCTTGCGCTTGGGGCAGGCGAGATCGCGCATGTCGGCGACGGTGGTCGCCACCGGCCCGCGCGGCGCCAGACGGTCGAGCGTCACCGACGCCGCCGTGGCCGGCGTGCGGAACGAGGCTTCGAGCAGGTTGGCCGCCAGTTCGTCGCGCTCCCTGGCCGTCTTGCCGCCCAGCACGATGGTCAGCACCCGGCGGCCGTTGCGCGTCGCCGTCGCCACCACGTTGAAGCCGGACGAGCAGATGAAGCCGGTCTTCATGCCGTCGGAGCCCGGATAGCGCTCGAGAAGGTTGTTGTGGTTCTGGATGATCTTGCCGCCCAGCGACAGCGCCGTGGTGCGGTAGAGTTCCTGGTAGCCGGGGAACTCGCCGATCAGCGCCCGGGCGAGCAGCGCATAGTCGCGGGCCGTCGTCCACTGGTTTGGATCAGGCAGGCCGTTGGCGTTGGAAAAATGCGTGCCGGTCATGCCGAGGCGGGCGGCGGTGGCGTTCATGCGGGCGACGAAACCGGGCAGGCCGCCGCCCACCCTTTCGGCCAGCGCGTAGGAAACGTCGTTGGCCGACTTGACCATGATGATGCGGAGCGCCGTGTCGATGGTCAGCACCGTCCCCGGCTTGAAGCCCATCTTCGAGGGCTGCTCGCGCGTCGAGGCCGGCGTCATCACCACGCCGGAATCGCCCTTCAGCTCGCCGGCCTTGATGGCGGAGAGCGTCACGTAGACGGTCATCAGCTTGGTGATCGAGGCGGGATACCAGGGATCGAAGCTCTGGTTCTCGGCCAGCACCGCGCCGGTGGCGAGGTCGACGGCGAGATAGGGAGCGGCTCCGGCACCGCCGGCAAGGCTGAGGAACAGCGGCAGCGCCAGGGCGAGACGGAAAAAACGGCGGGCGCGGCCACGCGGGCCGGATATCGTCGGCAAGGCTTTCTTCCCGGAAAACGGTCGTCCACGGACGGATGATCTTAGCCGAAGGTCGCGCTTTCCGCAAAGGCGGCGGCGCGGTCGGCGCTTCCCGATTGTCCCCCGAAGGCGGCCAGAATGCGGCGACACCCTTATCTTCGGCCCAATTCACCTCTAAAGTGACCGGCAGGACACAGCCGGGGAAGGCTCGATGACAGACGCACCGCACCAGCCCGACCACCGGGACGGCCTGCCGCCTGCGGCGTCGCGCGCCGTGGCGCTCTCCGGTCTGGCGCTTGCCTGGGAGGGCCTATGGCCGCGCCTGGCGCTGCTGCTGTCGATCGCCGGCGCCTTCCTTTCGCTCGCCTGGCTGGGCGCCTTCGAGCGGCTGCCCGCCGCCCTCCGCCTCGCCGCCGCCGGCCTGTTCGCCGTCGCCCTGCTGTTCTCGCTCGTCCATCTCCTGCGGACGCCCCGGCCGGACCGCCGGCAGGCCGCCGACCGGCTCGAACGCGGCGCGCCGCACCGGCCGCTCAGCGCCTTCCTCGACCGGCCGGCGACGCCCGGCAACGCCGCGGCCGACGCGTTGTGGCAGGCCCATCGCCGGCGTCTCCTGGCGAATCTGACCACCCTGCGGCCCCGGCTGCCGTCGCCGCGTCTCGACCGCGCCGATCCCTATGCCGTGCGGGCGGCCGTCTTCCTGGCGGTCATCGTCGGCTTCTTCGCCACCACCGACCATATGGGGCCGATCGCCGCCGCCTTCCGCCTGCCGGCCGCCGCGCCGTCCGACATCCGCGTCGACGTCTGGGCGAGCCCGCCGGCCTATACGAACCTGTCACCGCGCGCCCTGGTGACGGCCAACGCCGCCGCCCCGGCACCGGTCGTGCTGCCGGAAGGCACCACACTGGCGGTGCGGCTCGCCGGCGTCGGTTCGCCGGCCGTCGCCTTCGCCGAGACCGACAAGCCGCCCGTCGCCCTCTCCGGCCGGTCGCCGGCGGCCGGGCAGGTCGCTTACGAGCTTCGCCTCGCCGCCTCCGGCCGGCTGACGCTGTCGGGCGACGGCCTGTCGGCCTTCGACCTGCCGATCGCCGTCACCGCCGACCAGCCACCCGGGATCCGCCTCCTGGAGCAGCCGGCCGCCACCGCCCGCGGCGCCCTCCGCCTGACTTACGCGGCGGAGGACGACTACGGCGTCGCCGCCGCCCGCGCCATGCTGGCGCCCGAGCTGCCGGCCAGCGCCCGGCCGCTCGTCGCCCTGCCCGACGTACCGCTCGCCCTGCCGCGCCGCGGCGAGGCGCGCACCGTCGCCACCGCCGATCTCACCGCCCATCCGCTGGCCGGCAGCCGCGTCCGCCTGACGCTGGAAGCGCGCGACGACGCCGGCCAGGTGGCCGAGACGCCGCCGCTCGTCATCGATCTGCCGGCCCGGCCGTTCCGCAACCCGCTCGCCGCTGCCATTGCCGAACAGCGGCGATTGCTGGCCGGCGACGCCAACCGCGCCAAGCAGGTGGCCGCCACCTTCGAGACGCTGGGCGACCTCGGCTCGCCGTTCCTCGGCAGCGCCGGCGAGGTGCTCGGCCTGCGCGTCGCCCGCAACCGCATCCTCCTCGCCCATGACGACGCCGAGCTGAGGTCGGCGCTCGACTATCTCTGGCAGATGGCGCTGGACATCGAGGCCGGCGATCTGGCGCCGGTCGAACAGCGCCTCGCCGCCGCCCGTGACGCGCTGAAGGAGGCGTTGGAGAGCGGCGCCCCGCCCGAGGAGATCGCCCGCCTCGCCGACGAACTGAAGGCCGCCCTCGACGACTATCTGAAGGCGATGGCCGAGACGGCGGCCGGCAATCCCTCCCGCCTCGGCGACCTCGAGCAGCAGGGCGGCCAGCGCGTCACCAGCGACGACCTCAAGAACCTCGTCGACCGCATGCGCGAACTCGGCAAGCTCGGCGAACGCGACGCCGCCGCCGAGCTGTTATCGCGGCTCGACGACATCCTGTCCGGCCTGCAGGTCGCCAGGCCGCAGTCCGGCGGCCAGAGCGACCCGACGCTCGACGCGCTCGCCGACATCATCCGCCGCCAGCAGGATCTGCAGAACCGCACCCACAAGCTGACGCCCGACGGCTATGCCGGCGAGGAGTTCGGCGACGACAGCGGCGACCGGCAGGCGCTCGACGGCCTCGCCAAGGAGCAGGCGGAACTGACCCGCCGGCTGAACGAGCTGATGGCCGGCCTGCCCGGCGGCCAGCCGGGTAGCGGCGAGGACGACCTGCAGGGCGCCGGCCGCGCCATGCAGGACGCCGGACGCAGCCTCGGCTCCGGCGACGCCGAGACGGCGGTGGGCGACCAGGGCACCGCTCTCGAAGCGCTGCGGCGCGGCGCCCGCCAGATGATGCAAGGCCGCGGCGAACCCGGCGGCCTCGCCAACGGCGGCACCGATCCGCTCGGCCGCCCGACCGGCCGACGCGGCCCTGACTTCGGCGACAGCACCCGCGTGCCCGGCGAGATCGAGGTGCAGCGGGCGCGCAAGCTCCTGGAGGAGTTGCGCCGCCGCTATGCCGATCCCGGCCGCCCGGCGCTGGAACTCGACTATCTCCGCCGGCTGATCGCCCCCTTCTGACCACCTCAAGGCCCTGTCCGCAGAACGATCCTCCGAAGCCGCGACAGCAGCTTCCGGCGCCAAGCGGCACCGGCGCGAAGCGGGGCTTTCGGGACGAAGCCCCGAAAGACCAAAAAGCGGAGCGGAAGCCAAGGACCAGAGGTCCGCCGACCACTGAAGCGGAAAAACCGGAAGCCGCGCGAGCCGCGTCCGGCGTCTGAGGCAGGCAAAAAACGCGCTTCAGCCCGCCGTTGACGACGGCGCGGACGGCCGCTACGGTCTCGCCTCGCGCGTTAAATCCGCCCGCCACCGGCCGTTTCGGCCCTCGCCCCGCTCTCCGGAGAGATGGTTCCGATGAAGATCCTGGTGCCCGTCAAACGGGTCGTCGACTACAACGTCAACATCCGCGTCAAGGCCGACGGTTCGGGCGTCGATCTCGCCAACGTCAAGATGTCGATGAATCCCTTCGACGAGATCGCCGTCGAGGAAGCGCTGCGTCTGCGCGAGGCGGGCGCCGCCTCCGAGGTGGTGGCCGTGTCGATCGGCCCCAAGGAATCGCAGGAGACGGTGCGCACGGCGCTGGCCATGGGCGCCGACCGCGGCATCGTCATCGAGGCGGCCGGCCCGGTCGAGCCGCTGGCCGTCGCCAAGCTCCTGAAGGCCGTCGTCGCCGAGGAGGCGCCCGGCCTCGTCATCCTCGGCAAGCAGGCGATCGACGACGACAGCAACCAGACCGGCCAGATGCTGGCCGCCTTGCTCGGCTGGTCGCAGGGCACCTTCGCATCGAGGCTCGCCCTTGGCGCCGACGCCATCGAGGTGACGCGCGAAGTGGACGGCGGTCTCCAGACCGTACGGCTGACGCTGCCGGCCGTCGTCACCGCCGACCTCCGCCTCAACGAGCCGCGCTACGCTTCGCTGCCCAACATCATGAAGGCGAAGAAAAAGCCGGTCGATTTCCGCGACGCCGGCCAGTACGGCGTCGATCTGACGCCCCGCCTGACCGTGCTGAAAACCGCCGAACCGCCGGCCCGGCCGGCCGGCGTCCGCCTCGGCTCGGTCGCCGAACTCATCGAGCGGCTGAACGCCGCCGGCGTCATCCGAGCCTGAGGGGAACCAAAGCCATGACCACCCTTCTCGTCGCCGCCCACGACGGCGCTCACCTCAAGGACGCCACGCTGAAGGCGCTGACCGCCGCGCTCGCCATCGGCGAAGACATCCACGTACTGGTGGCCGGCGAAGGCGTCGCCGGCGCCGCCGCCGAGGCGGCGCAACTGCCGGGCGTCGTCCGCGTGCTGACCGCCGAAGCGCCGCAGCTCGCCCACGGTCTGGCCGAGCCGCTCGCCGCGCTCCTCGTGTCGCTCGCCCCGGCCTATGGCGTGCTGCTGGCGCCCTCGACCTCGACCTTCAAGAACGCCCTGCCGCGCGCCGCCGCGCTGCTCGACGTCATGCAGCTGTCCGACGTCACCGCCGTGCTCGCCCCCGACACCTTCGAGCGGCCGACCTACGCCGGCAACGCCGTGGTCACCGTGCGCTCGGCCGATACGATCCGCGTCGTCACCGTCCGCACCGCCTCCTTCCGGCCGACGCCGGCCGCCGAACGGGCGCCGGCGCCGATCGAGCCGGTGGCCGTGCCGGCCGATCCCGGCCTGTCCGCCTTCGTCGGCGACCAGTTCTCCGAGGCCGACAGGCCGGAGCTGACTTCGGCGCGCGTCGTGGTGTCGGGCGGCCGGGCGCTCGGCTCGGAGGAGCGGTTCCGCGAGCTGCTGCTGCCGCTGGCCGACCGGCTCGGCGC
>LUYO01000030.1:0-29135 GCA_001603295.1 Rhodobacterales bacterium Alpha_02 | reverse complement strand
CGGGAGCGGCGGGCGCCGCCGGGGCCGAATCGGTCGCGGGCGCGGCCGGCGTCTCGGTCGACGGAGCGGCGGGCGCCGGCGCTGCCGGGATCTCCACCGCCGGGGCAACCGGGGCGTTGGCCGGCTGCTGCGCCGGCTTGCTGATCTGGTTGAGCTGGTCGAGCACGCCGCCCTTGCCGGTGCCGATCGGCTGATCCGGAGTCGGCGCGGTCGGCGAGGTCTGCACCTTGTCGAGGATCGATTCGTGCGAGCCGGTGAGGCGCGGCAGGATCGACAGGCCGATCGAGGTGGCGAAGAACAGCACAGCCAGGATGGCGGTGGTGCGGGTCAGCACGTTGGCGGTGCCGCGGCTGGTCATGAAGCCGCCGCCGCCGCCAATGCCGAGCGCACCGCCTTCGGAACGCTGCAGGAGCACGACGCCCACCAGGGCTGCGACCACCATCAGGTGGATGACGAGAAGAACGGTTTGCATGTAACCCCAAAACTCTGAAAGGGTATCCCGGCCGGGGACACGCCAAAGGGCACACCGACCGCAACAGCGGTCCGAGTCCGCGGCGTTGTACACGAAGGCCGGCGGCCTTTCCACCTTTCCGTGGCGTTTATTTTGGCGAACCGAGACGTTATCAAAAGCTCAGCCGACGCAAAGGACAACCGCCATGATCCTCGAAACGCCGCGCCTCGTGCTGGCACCCTGGACGGAGCGCGATCTCGCCCCCTTCGCCGCCCTCAACGGCGACCCGGAGGTGATGCGCTACTTCCCGCGCGCGATGACCGCCGAGGAGAGCGACGCGCTGGCCGGCCGGCTGCGCGCCATGTGGGCCGAGCACGGCTACGGCTTCTCGGCGGTGCGTCGCAAGTCCGACGACGCCTTCGTCGGCATGGTCGGCATCCAGAAGGTACTGAACCCGGTCTATTCCTTCGCACCAGCCGTCGAGGTGGGCTGGCGGCTCGCCAGGCCGTTCTGGCGGCAGGGATATGCCAGCGAGGCGGCGCAGGCCGCGCTGGCCTGGGGCTTCGATGTGCTCGGCCTCACCGAGATCGTTGCCTTCACTACCGTCACCAATCTGCCTTCGCGGGCGGTGATGACGCACCTCGGCATGACCTACGATCCGGCCGGCGATTTCCTGCACCCGCTGCTGCCCGAGAATCATCCACTGCGGCCGCATGTGCTCTATCGGCTGCGGGCGGCGGATTTCCGCCGCTGAGGCTCAGTCCAGCAGCAGGCAGGCGGCGTCGAAATCGGCCCGCCGGAAGTCGCGCCGCTGCCGCGCTTCCTCGTCGACGCCCCAAAGCTCGGCGTTCCAATCCTCGTCAACATGGGCGGCACGCCAGACGTCGTCGGCCGCAAGGCGCCGCTCGGCCAGCGCCAGCGCCAGAAACACCGAGCCGGTCAGCGTGGTCACCTGCTCGATAGCGGCGAGGTGCAGGGGATCATCCGGCAGGGCGGCGCGAATCGCCGCGACGAGTTCGGGCGGCTGGGCCACCGCCACCACGCCGACGGTCGCCAGCGGGCGGACGCCGAACCGGCCGGCAATCCAGTCGAGCACCGGCTCCCAGGCGTCCCGCTGGCGATGATCGAGGCGCGGCGGCTCGCCGGCCCGGTAGCAGGTGAGGTCGGAGCCGGCATAGGCGGCCACCGCGTCCTTCACCGCCTCGATCTCGCGCGAAACGCCGTCGATCGCCGAGTTGACCAGCCGGGTGAGCGGCATGGTCATGGGATCGACGAATTCGCCCTGCGCCGCCCATTCGGCCTCGAGGGCACAGGCGGCGCGCAGCGAGGCGACGGTCAGCGCGTGACGGGCCGGCGTCCTGACCGGTTTGCCGTCGAGCAGTATGCGGTGAAGACCGTCGGCCGGCTCCACCGACACCATCGTGTAGAATCGTTTGGGCAGCACGCGCTGTACGTTGGCGCGCGCCCGCTCGGTGGCGGCAACCGGGTCGAAGGACGAGGCGAGTTCCTCGAAGAGATCGGCCATCGCCCTACTCCTTTCGGTCAAGGAGCCCCATCGCCAGCCCCGGCACCTCGGAAAAGTCGCCCGCCAGCGCCTGCGCGCCGGCCTCGACCAGTTGGTCGCGGCTGTTGTAGCCCCAGGTGACGCCGAGCGCCAAGGCGCCGGCCGCCCGCGCCATCAGCATGTCGTAGCCGGTGTCGCCGACCACCACCGTCCGGGCGACGTCGCCGCCGAGCGTCGCCACCGCGTCGACCACCATGAAGGGATGCGGCTTGGACGGCCCGTCGTCGGCGGTGCGCAGCACGGAGAACGTCCCGGCAAGGCCGTGGGTTTCGAGAATGGCGTCGAGACCGCGCCGCGACTTGCCGGTGACGATGCCGAGCAGCACGTCATCGCGGGCGGCCAACGCCCGCAGCGCGTCGAGCGCACCGGGATAGAGCGGCGCCGTCTCGGCAAGGCGGAAGCGCATCGCCTGGTAGGTGTCGCGATAGGCATCGGCGACGAGGCCGACGGAGACGGTGTCGAGGCCGGGGCCGAGGCGACCGATCGCCTCCGGCAGCGACAGGCCGATGATCGACAGCACGCCGGCCCGCTCGGGCGGCGCGTGGCCGACCTTGGCGAACGCCTCGGTCATGGTGGCGACGATCATCTGCTGGCTGTCGACCAGCGTGCCGTCGCAATCGAACAGGACGAGCCTCGGCATCATCGGTCGTTACCCGCCATCGTCACGCCAGCGCGCCGCCGCCGGCCGTCTTCAGCCACGCCTCGCCGCAGGCCTTGGCCAGTTCGCGGACGCGCAGGATATAGCTCTGCCGCTCCTGCACCGATATGACGCCGCGCGCGTCCAGGAGATTGAAGCGGTGGCTGGCCTTGATGCACTGGTCGTAGGCCGGCAGCACGCACTTGTTGAGGCCGTCGGTGCCGGCCGCCGCGCCCTTGTCGAGCAGCGCCTTGCACTCGGCTTCCGCATCCTTGAAGTGCTGCATCAGCATGTCGGTGTCGGCATATTCGAAATTGTGGCGGGAGTATTCCTCCTCGGCCTGATGGAAGACGTCGCCGTAAGTGACCTTCTCGGCGCCCTCGCGGCCGTTGAAGTTCAGCTCGTAGCCGTTGTCGACGCCCTGCAGATACATGGCGAGGCGTTCGAGGCCGTAGGTCAGCTCGCCGGAAACAGGCGAACACTCGATGCCGGCCACCTGCTGGAAATAGGTGAACTGGCTGACCTCCATGCCGTCGCACCAGCATTCCCAGCCGAGGCCCCAGGCGCCCAGCGTCGGACTTTCCCAGTCGTCCTCGACGAAGCGGACGTCGTGCAGCTTGAGGTCGATGCCGATCGCCTGAAGGCTTTCGAGATAGAGGTCCTGAAGGTTGTCCGGCGACGGCTTCAGGATCACCTGGAACTGGTAATAGTGCTGGAAGCGGTTGGGATTCTCGCCGTAGCGGCCGTCCTTGGGCCGGCGCGACGGCTGCACGTAGGCCGCCTTCCAGGGCTTGGGGCCGAGCGAGCGCAGCGTCGTCGCCGGGTGGAAGGTGCCGGCGCCCACTTCCATGTCGTAGGGCTGCAGGATGACGCAGCCCTTCTCTGCCCAGAAGCGCTGCAGGGTCAGGATCAGCCCCTGAAAGGAACGGCGGGGATCGTTGACGTCGATCGGCTGGGTCATCGGGAGCTACCTGGAAACGGCGGAAAGGCCGGCGGACGCCGGGCGGGATCGGGCGCGAAATTAGGTGCGCCCCCTCGCCCCGTCAACCGCAAAAAGGCGCCGGCGGGCCGCCCGGAAAAGCCGGAACCATCGTCAAAGAAGGAAAGCGCATCCAGCCCGGATGCCGCCATGGGACAACACCATGACCTCGGGAACCTTCCGCCTCGCCATAACGCTCGCCGCCGCGCTGATCGTCGCCGCGCCGGCCCTCGCCGCCCAGCAGCGCCACCAGTTGATCGAGCCGATCCAGCCGGACCGCCGGCATGAGGAGAAGGCCGCGCCATCCCGCCCCGGCGACAGGCTCTGCTTCTGCCGCACCGTGCATCAGCGGAACGCCGCCGGCCGGCTGACCTGGAAGGTGGTCTGCTCGGAGAACAGACCGGCGCAGGGCGCCCGCAAGGTCCGCGCGCCCGATTGCCGCGCCATCCGCAACCTGCCGCCCCAGTAAGGCGGACATGAAAAAGGCCGAAGCAATGCTTCGGCCTTTCGACTTCAAACGGAGGGGCAGCCTCCGAAACGGGCGCGACGCTCAGCGGCGGTCGCGGTAGACACCGGTCACCGGATCACGCTCCATGCGGATCTCGACGCGCACCGGTTCGGCGTTGGCGTGGCGGAGTACCTCGGCGACGCGGGCCATTTCGCGCTTCAGCACCTGCACCACGACGTAGACGCCGGCGCCGATGAGAGCATATCCAACCAGATGGGACATGAGCCGATCTCCTCTGCTGACCAAACCATGAGACCACCGTCTTGGTTATCTGGCAAGCGCAAATTCCTGTGAAGGGATCACAAACCGTAGCGCGAGAACATGGCGCGCCGCTCGATTACCGCGAGTGCATCGTCAAAATCGACGAGGCCGCCGGCGGCGTCCGTCGCTCCGCCAAACAGCCGGCGGCGCAGGAAGCCGGCCCGTCCCGGCTCGAAGAGGCGGATGTCCACCTTGTCGCCGTAGCGGGCGGCGAGATCGTCGTGCCAGGTGCCGACGCGGTCGGCGAGGCCAAGCGCCACCGCCCGGTCGCCGGCCCAGTAGAGGCCGGAAAACAGGTCCTCGCCCTCCTGCAGCCGCTCGCCGCGCCGGCCCTTCACCAGTTCGATGAAGAAGCCGTGGATGTCGCGTTGCAGCGTCTTCAGGTGCTCGACGTCGTCGCCGTTCTCCGGCTGGAAGGGATCGAGCGTCACCTTGCGCGTGCCGGCCGTATAGACGCGACGGTCGATGCCCAGCCGGGCGATCGCCTTGTCGAGACCGAAGGTGGCCGACACCACGCCGATCGAACCGACGATCGACGAGCGGTCGGCGACGATCTCGTCGGCGGCGCAGGCCAGCATGTAGCCGCCGGACGCCGCGATGTCCTCGACATAGGCGATCACCGGCAGTTTCTTCTCTTCGGCGAGCTGGCGGATGCGGCGGAAGATCAGGTGCGACTGCACCGGCGAGCCGCCCGGCGAGTTGAGGGCGAGCGCCACCGCCTTGGCGCCCTTCACCGAGAAAGCCCGCTTCAGCGCGCCGTCGGCGGTGGCCAGCGACAGCGAGCCGCGGCCCATCGCCGAGGGCATGCCGATGGCGCCGGACAGCCGGACGAGCGGCACAACAGGGGTATCGCCGCGCAGGCGGCGCGGCAGCCAGGACCGGAAGTCGATCAAGGAAAGCTCCTTGCCTAGAGGTTGTCGCAAGGCATGTGGGAAGCGCCGTGGCGCGATTCAATCTCGGCGAAGGCGGCAAAAGCATGTCACTGACCGGCCGTGAGGTCTTTTCCGGTTGCAGGAAATCTGAAGGCGCCCTTCAGAAGATACGATTTGTTCCTATTGGTCCCTTTACTTATATTAAGGCTGCAAGAGAGAGACAGAAAGAGACAAGGAGAACAACGATGGACGCCATGATGTTCGCCATGCTGGCCGCCAACCACAAGGGCCACCGCCAGAGCACCGCCGAGCGCGAGATCGCCGAGGCAATCGCCAACTACGAAGAGACCGCTCCCCGCCGCGCGCGGGCCCAGAAGCGCGGTTTCCTGAAGGGTCTCGGCCTCTGACGGCCGACTAACCCCGATGCAGCGACAACATCGAGCGCCCGATCCCCGAGGGGATGCCGGGCGCTTTGTCGTATCCGGGGGCAAGTGAATCATCGGCGGGCCGCCGCCACCGTTTCATCACGATTCTGCTGAACTACTGCCGCACCCCGGCCGCACCTCGCGCGACGGTCCGTTGCGAGCCTCGTTCATCATGACTCTTGAGACTATGGTGTCTTCGTCGGCGCGCCACGGCGGCAGCGAACTCACGCGCATCGACTATCTGGACGGCTGGCGGGGCCTTGCCATCTTCCTGGTGTTGCAGGGGCATTTCTTCGCCATCCAGGGCTGGCACAGCGGCCGCATGGGCGTCGACGTGTTCTTCTGCCTGTCGGGCCTGTTGATGAGCCGCATCCTGTTCCAGCGCCGCGTGCCGCTCGCCACCTTCTACAAGCGGCGCATCTCGCGCATCATCCCGGCCTTCTTCCTCTATCTGCTGATCGTCTTCGGCGTCGCCGCGCTGATCGGCAAGGCCGCGCCGGCCAGCGAGGTGGTGCCGACGCTGCTGTTCCTGCGCTCCTATCTGCCCGCCGACCTCCATATGTTCGCGAGCCCCTACCCGATCGGCCATCTCTGGTCGCTCAACGTCGAGGAGCACTCTTACATCTTCCTGTCGCTCCTGACGCTGCTGCCCTTCCTGCGCGGCCGCGAAGGCTGGGCGCTGATCGCCTGCGGCTGCGTCACCATCGCCATCCATCTGTCCTACTTCGAGTTTCCGGCCATCGCCCCGCCGATCGAATACTGGGTACGCAGCGAGGTGGCGGCAACCAATCTTTTGCTTTCGGCCGGCTATGCTCTCATCCGGGACCGAACCGCGCCGCACGTCCGCCCGTGGATGCCGGTGGCCGCCTTCGTCGTGGCGACGGCGCTCTACGTCGGCTCGGTGGTGCCGTGGATGATGACGATGACCGTCGCGCCCTTCTTCCTCGCCTTCACCGTCAACCATCTCGCGGAATCACCGGAGTGGGTGCGGGCAGCGCTGTCGTTCTCGCCGCTTCGGCTGCTCGGCATCGGCTCGTTTTCGATCTATCTCTGGCAGCAGCCGTTCTACCAATACAAGAAATACCTGTTCGCCAACCTGCCGTTCCACGCCGCGCTCGGTCTCGGGGCTGCCGTGGCGATCGGCTTCCTGTCGTTCTACGCCTATGAGAACCGCGTCAGGGCCTGGCTCAACCGCGTCTGGTGAGGGGACATACGAGATGAAGATCCATCCGGACAGCAAGCTGCTGTTCATCGGCGACTCGATCACCGACTGGAGCCGAGCCCGGCCTGTCGGCGAGGCGCTGTTCGATTCCCTCGGCACCGGCTACGTCGGGCTCGTCAATGCTTTCCTCAACGTGACGCACGCCGCCAGCCGCATCCGCGTCGTCAACATGGGCGTCAGCGCCAACACCGTGTGCGACCTCGAGGCGCGCTGGGAAAGCGACGTCGAGGCGCTGAAACCGGACTGGCTGTCGATCATGATCGGCGTCAACGACGTCTGGCGGCAGTTCGACGCCCGCCTCCAGACCGAGAACCACGTGCTGATCGGCGAATACGAGGCGACGCTGGAGCGGCTGATCGAGCGCACGCTGCCGCGCCTCAAGGGCCTTGTGCTGATGGCGCCCTATTTCGTCGAGTTCAACCGCGCCGACCCGATGCGCCAAATGATCGATGCCTATGGCGCGGTGATGAGGAAGCTCGCCGAGAAATACGGCGCCGTCTTCGTCGACACGCAGGCCGCCTTCGACGAGGTAATGGCCGAAATCCATCCGATGGGCATCGCCACCGACCGCGTCCACCCGACGCTGACCGGCCACCTGATCATCGCCCGCGCCTTCCTGAAGGCGGTGGGATATCCGATCTGAGGCTGCCAAGGGGCAGCATGTTCGCTCTTGTCGGGGGGGATGGGCAAGCCTCCGGCGATTCACTCCTTCGGCTGGAAGCGGGCTTCGATCTCGGCCCAGTCGGGCAGGTCGACCAGTTTCTCGAATGCCTTCATATCGACGCTTGTTGCGCCGTCGAGGGGACGGCCGCCGCGCAGATTGTCAAGCATACGCTCGATCGCCTTGGTGACGCCGAACAAAACGGTAGTCGGATAAAGGATCATCGCGTAGCCGAGCGCGCGGAAGTCGTCCGGATCGAGCCAAGGCGTCACGCCGCCGTTCTCGAGCACGCTGGTGGCAAGCGGCACATGCCTGAACGCTTGGCCGACCCGTTCGATCTCCTGCTCGCTACGCGGCCCCTCGATGTAGATTCCGTCAGCGCCGGCCTTCAGATAGGCCTCGCCTCGCCTCAGCGCGCTGTCGAGGCCCTCGGGCTGGATCGCGTCGGTGCGGGCGATGAGAAAGGTGGCATCATCCTGCCGTGCCGCCACCGCCGCGCGCACCTTTGCCACCATGTGCTCGACGGGTACCACTTTCTTGTCGGCCATGTGGCCGCAACGCTTGGGCGCCGCCTGATCCTCGAAGAAGATCGCCTTGGCGCCGAGCGCCTCATATCCGCGGATTGTCCGCGTCATGTTCTTGACGTCGCCATATCCGTCGTCGGCATCGACCAGCACCGGCAAGGCGCAACCGTCGATCACATCCTGTACCGCGCGGTTCTTCTCGCCGAAATGTTCGAGATCCACATCCGGACGCCCGTAGCGTGCGCCAACCAGCGCGAAGCCGCCGACCTGATAGGCGGGAAAGCCGGCCCGCTCGATCAGCTTGGCCGTGAGCGCATCGTGCGCGGCGGGAAGTTGCAGGAACGTCTCGCGTTCGAGCAATGCCTTCCAGGTGATCCCGGCGCGGCGAACGGCGGGAATGTCGAGTTCGAGGTCACTCATGTCGCGATGCTCCTTTCCGTCCTGTCCGGAAAGAAACGCGCATGATGCCGACTGGTTCGGTACTTGTCGGAATACCCTCGATGGCGATGTCAGGTGTATGCCGACGCGACCGCCTTGCTGGAGGCCCGCCGCCGCATCTCGCCCGGCGGCCGGTAGACCTCCTGGAACACGGCGTTGAAGCGGCGAAGGCTGCCAAAGCCGGCCTGAAGCGCCACGTCGGTCATCGGCAAATCGGTATCGGTCAGGAGGCGCTTGGCCCGCTGGACCCGCGCCGTCCGGGCGACCTCGGTCGGGCTGGCGCCGAGATGGCGGCGGAACAGGCGCGTCAGGTGCCGGCCGCCAATGCCGACGCGAGCGGCCAGCGCCTCGACGCCGCTTTCGCCGTCGAGCGCGCCCTCATCGCGGATGAGGCGCGCCGCCTTCTCGACGATGCTGAGCGTGCCCTTCCAGGCTGGACAGAATGGCGCCGTCTCCGGCCGGCAGCGCAGGCACGGCCGATAGCCAGCCAGTTCCGCGGCGGCAGCGCTCGGCAGGAACTCGACGTTGCGCCGGAGCGGCGGCTTCACCGGGCAGACGCAGCGACAGTAGATGCCCGTCGTCCGCACGCAGACGAAGAAGGCGCCGTCGTAGGCGGGATCGCGGGCCGCCCAGGCCGTTTCGCAGAGGGTGACATCGAGGCTCATGACAGGAATTGTACACGGACCCGGTGCAAGGTCACGCATCCGAGTCCGATTCCGGCGAGCGGGCGAACCGCCGGCGGGGCATTCTTCAGCCGTTCCGCATCCATGGAGCCGACATGACCAGACAGATGGGCCTCCTCGAATGGGGCCTCCTCCTCTTCCTGTCCGTCCTCTGGGGCGGCTCCTTCTTCTTCTCCAAGGTGGCGCTCGCCGAGCTGCCGCCGTTCACCGTGGTGCTCGGCCGCGTCGGCATCGCCGCGCTGGCGCTTTTCGTCTATCTCCGGGCAACCGGCCGGCCGATTCCCAAGGATGGCGCAGTCTGGCGCGCTTTCTTCGGCATGGGTCTTCTCAACAACCTCATCCCGTTCAGCCTGATCTTCTGGGGCCAGACGGCGATTGCCTCGGGCCTTGCCTCGATCCTCAACGCCACCACGCCGATCTTCTCCATCCTGGTCGCCCACCTCATGACCACCGACGAGAAGATGAGCGCCAACAGGCTGGCCGGCGTGCTGCTCGGTACCCTCGGCGTCGCCGTGCTGATGGGCGGCAGCGCCTTTTCCGGCGACGGTCCTCCCCTCTGGGCACTGTTCGCCTGCCTCGGCGCCGCCCTCTCCTACGGCTTCGCCGGCACCTTCGGCCGCCGCTTCCGCCGCATGGGCATCGCGCCTGCGGTCGGCGCCTTCGGCCAGACCACGGCGACCACCGTCATGATGCTGCCGCTGGTCGTCATCGTCGACGCGCCCTGGAAACTCGCCGCGCCCGGCCTCGTCACCGTCGGCGCACTTGTAGCGCTGGCGCTGATCTCGACGGCGCTCGCCTATATCATCTACTTCCACATCCTTGAGGTCGGCGGCGCCACCAACTCGTCGCTGGTGACGCTGCTGATCCCCGTTTCGGCCATCCTGCTTGGCAGTCTGGTGCTCGGCGAGCGGCTGTCGGCCAACCACTTCCTGGGGATGGCGCTGATCGCCCTCGGCCTGTTGTCGATCGACGGCCGCGTCTTCGCTATCCTGAAACGCGCGCCAAGCCCCGGAGGCTGACATGCCCGACACTCTCTACACCTATCTCGTCAGCCCGATCGGTCCGCTGCTGATCGCCGGCGACGGCACGGCGCTGTCGACCATTGGCTTTCCCTCCGGCAAGGGCCGCGTCGCCCCGCGCGACGGCTGGCGGCGCGACGACGATCTGTTCGTCGAGGCGCGTGCTCAGCTTTCGGCCTATTTCGCCGGCGAGCTGCGCGACTTCGACCTCGTGCTGAACCCGACCGGTACGCCCTTCCAACTGGCCGTCTGGCAGGCGCTGCGCGCCATTCCCTATGGCGCCACCCTCTCCTACGGCGCTATCGCCGCGCGCGTCGGCCGTCCTTCGGCAAGCCGCGCCGTCGGCGCCGCCAACGGCGCCAACCCCATCCCGATCGTCGTGCCCTGCCACCGGGTGATCGGATCCTCCGGCGCGCTGACCGGCTTCGGCGGCGGCATCGACACCAAACGCTGGCTGCTGGCGCACGAGGCCGGAGGCCGGCCCGGCGATCTCCAGGGCAGCCTGTTCTGAACCGGAGTGCCGGTCCGCTGCTTGCTTTTCCGGGATCGGGCGAGCAAGTTTGGCCGCCGCGACGTCACACGATCGCCGCAGACTTTTTCGACGATGTTGGGCCGGTACGGCAAGGCTGCGGGAGTCCATATGACGGCATTCGAGTTCAGCGCGGCTCCCGCCCGACGCAGATTGTCCGGCCCGGCCACCTTGGTCATGGTCGCGGCGGTCGCCGCGGCGACGCTGGCCCGGCTCAACGCCGACGTCTTCTATTTCGGCGACCTCATCAGCTTCTTCCTGCCGGTGCTGTTCGGCCTGTCGCTGGCCGCCGCTCTGCTCGCCCTTGTCATGCACCACCGTCTTGCCGCCGTCGTTGCCGTGGCGCTTGCCGTGGTCAACGGTCTGCCGCTGTTCATGCCGGTCGAGCATGCCGCCGCCTCGGCCAACGGCCCCACCCTGCGCGTCGCCACCAGCAACGTGCTGGCCGGCCGCGGCGATTTCGACGATCTCATCACCTGGAGTACGTCGTCGGGCATCGACATGCTCGGCCAGCAGGAGGTCAGCGGCTGGGTGATGCGGCACCTCGAGGCTCTGCGCGGCCATTTTCCGGAGGCGCCACCGGCCGACCTCCTCGGCCGCAATCCGGGGGTGATGGCCTGGACGGCCTGGCGGATCGTCAAGGCCGGGCACATCGACAATATCCCGGTCGTGCCGGACTACGGCTGGGGCGGCAGGCCTCTGCGGCTGGAACTGGCCCCGCCCGGCGCGCCGGATGCCGGCGCCGACGCGCCGCCGACCATCGTCGTCTATGTCCTGCATCCCTCGTCGCCGCGCAGCTTCGCCCAGTGGGAGGCGCGAAACGTCTATCTCGACATCGTGGCGCGAGCGATCGCCGCCGAGCCGCCGGGCACGCCTGTTGTCGCCATGGGCGACTTCAACACGCCGACATGGTCGCCGTTCTTCCAGTCGTTCCTGAAGACATCCGGGCTGGTCGACGCGGCCGGCACCGGCTGGCCGGCCACCACCCGCTTCGCGCGGCGGTTCGCGAAGCTCTTCCACTTCGGCTCGCCGGTCGACCACATCCTGGTGTCGCGCAACATCGAGGTGAAGCGCTTCGAGGTCGGCCCCGATATCGGCTCCGACCATTTCCCGGTGATCGCCGACCTGCGCCTGCCCTGAAATCTCACCACCAGACGACCGGCAGGGCGGCGCCGCGCAGCACCGCGTCGATCTCGGCGCGAAAGCGGTCGTCCGCCTCATGCAGCACCAGACCCGGCAGAATGCGCAACGGCGCCCGCCCCTGCGGCCGGCCGCGCAGGATCAGCCGGTGCGCCGGCTCACCGGCGCGGGCATGGATCGGCAACAGCGCCAGCGAACCGAAACGGCTGCCGATGGCGGCGAGAAGGCGCGGCAGTTCGTCGGCGCGGAAGATCACCGTCAGCGTGCCGGACGGTTTCAGGAGCGCGGCGGCGGCGCGCACCCAGCCGTCGATGGCGTCGGGCGCCACGGCATGCGCCCGCGCCCGCCCCGGCGCCGGCGAGCGGCGGCCGCGATCGTCGGGATGGAACGGCGGGTTGATGATCACGTGATCGGCTATGTCGTCGACGAGGCCGGCCGCCCGGCGGATGGCGGCCGGCGCCAGCACGTCGGCGACGATCACCGCGACGCGACCGGCCGTGGAGGCATTGAGCGCCGCATTGCCGGCGGCGAGCCGCGCCAGCTCCGGATCGATCTCCACCAGCGTGAGGCTCGTGTCCGGCAGCCGGTGCGCCGCTGCGAGGCCGGCGACGCCGACACCAGCGCCGAGGTCGACCACCTGGCCAGCGGTGCCGTCCGGCAGCGCGGCGGCCAGCAACACCGCATCGAGGCCAGCGCGATGGGCACCGGCCGCCGGCTGCTCGATGGTCAGCTTGTTGCCGAGGAAACCGTCGCGGCTGGTGCCGCCCGCCGCGGTCACGTCTCGGCTTCTCGCTTCCTGTCGGGGCGCAGTTCGCCGCCGAGGCCGGCGTCGGCCAGCAGTCGGCGGGCGCGGACCTCTTCGTCGGCATCGACCAGCACGCGGCGAGGAAAGACGCCCAGCATGCCCTCGACAGCGCTCATCGCCTGGTCGGCGACGAGGTAGTGGATGCCGGCATCCTTCAAGAGCGCCTCCACGAAGGAGATAGTCACCAGATCGTTGGTTCGGATCAATTCTTCCATGCAACCTCCGGAATTGCCGATGGTCTTTGCCGACGGGATTCGACATTATCCCCTTGGCGGCCTAAAGGTCACCCACTGAATCTTTCCGGGGCGCGGGCACCGACTCGCGTCGGGAAGCGTTATGGATACAACCGGCAGCAAGCCGGACGGACGGTTTCGGGAGTGAACGGTTTGAGTTCGGTCGCACCTCAGCACAGCAACGCTCCGGCGGCACCGCGCGACAAATCGATCGCGCCCCTGATGCAGCTCGTCGATGCCGACATGCAGCGGGTCAACCGGATGATCCTCGACATGGCCGCCGCCAACGCCGAGATGATCCCGGAAATCGCCCGCCACCTGATCGATTCCGGCGGCAAGCGCCTCAGGCCGATGCTGACGCTGGCCGCCGCGCTGGCCTGCGGCTATCAGGGCGACGGCCACGTCAAGCTGGCCGCCACCGTCGAATTCATGCACACGGCGACACTCTTGCACGACGACGTCGTCGACGAGAGCGAACTCCGGCGCGGCAAGCCGTCGGCGCGCATGCTGTGGGGCAATCAGGCCAGCGTGCTGGTCGGCGACTACCTGCTCGGCCAGGCCTTCCGCACCATGGTCGAAGTCGGCTCGCTCGACGCGCTGGCCGTGCTGTCGCGCGCCGCCGCCGTCATCGCCGAGGGCGAGGTGCTGCAACTGGTCGCCGCCAAGCACCTGACGACCAGCGAAGAACAGTATCTCCAGGTGATCAACGCCAAGACGGCGGCGCTGTTCTCGGCCGCCACCGAAGTCGGCCCGATCATCGCCGGCAGTTCGCCGGAGGTGCGCGCCGGCCTTGCCGAATACGGCACCCAGCTCGGCCTCGCCTTCCAGCTCGTCGACGACGCGCTCGATTACGGCGGCTCGTCGATGACGCTCGGCAAGAAGGTCGGCGACGACTTTCGCGAGGGCAAGGTGACGCTGCCGATCCTGATCGCCGCCGCCCGGGGCGGCGATGCCGATCGCGACTTCTGGCAGCGCACCATCGAACGCGGCGACATCGAGGACGCCGACCTCGACCGGGCGATCGAGCTGCTCGGCAGGCATCAGGCCATCGCCGCCACCGTCGAGCGCGCCCGCGCCTACGGCGACCGGGCGATCGCCGCGCTCGTCGTGCTCGACGATGGTCCTTATCGGGCAGCGCTCGAAGACGTAGTGCACTTCTGCGTCAGCCGCGTCAGCTGACTCATTCATCCAACAAGAGATGAAGAAGTCCGGTCAAGCCATTGATCGGACTTCTTGTTCATTCAGCCCTTGTTGGAGACGCCGGCCTCGGCGAAGGTCGCCATGCCCGCGTGGACGTCGGCCGCCGCCCGGATGATCGAGCCGGCGATGGCGGCGCCGGTACCCTCGCCGAGCCTGAGGCGCAGGTCGACGATCGGCTCCTTGCCGAGCCGAGCGATGACGTCGCGATGGGCGCCCTCTACCGAGGCATGGGCGATCTGCACGTGATCGACGGCGCGCGGATCGATGGCGTGCAGCACGGCAACGGCGGCGGTGACGACATAGCCGTCGGCCACCACCGGAATGCTCTGGTGGCGGGCGGCGATGATGGCGCCAACCATGGCGGCGATCTCGCGGCCGCCGACCCGCCGCAGCACTTCGAGGCCATCGCGCTCGCCCGCACCGAGGCGCGCCACGGCGGCGGCCACCGCCTCGCGCTTGCGCTTGAGGCCGGCGTCATCGACGCCGGTGCCGCGACCGATCCAGTCGGCCGCCTCGCCACCGTAGAGAGCGTGATAGATGGCGGCGGCCACGGTGGTGTTGCCGATGCCCATCTCGCCGAGCATCAGCAGATCGGTGCCGCCGGACACCGATTCCATGCCGAAGGCCATGGTGGCGGCGCAACCGGCCTCGTCGAAGGCGTCCTGTTCGGTGATATCCGGCGTCGGCACTTCCAGCGCCAGCTCGAACACCTTGAGGCCGTAGTTGTAGCTGTTGCAGAGTTGGTTGATGGCGGCGCCGCCGGCCGAGAAGTTGGCCACCATCTGGAAGTTCACCTCGACCGGGAAGGCCGACACGCCCTTCGCCGCCACGCCGTGGCTGGCCGCGAACACCGACACCATCGGCCGCCGCACCGCCGGCCGTTCGACCCGCTGCCAGGCGGCCAGCCATTCGGCCAGTTCCTCCAGCCGGCCGAGCGAGCCGAGAGGCTTGGTCAGCTCGGCATTGCGGGCGCGGACGGCGGCGACGGCCACCTCGTCCGGCCCCGGCATGTCGGCGATCAACTCGCGGAAATCGTCGAACGGCAGGCCGGACATCGAGGGAATCATGACTTGGTCTTTCTGCTGGAACGGGGGAGCGTCGGGGCTGGATTTAGCGCCAGAAACGGTGCAACGCCCCGAAACGACACTACATTTAGCGGCTCCCCGCTATACACGACTCGCGCGGCGGCCTACAAACGAAGAATGCTGCGCGATGACTTCCTCCACCGTCTGGCCGATCTCGGCGCCTGTCTCCGCTTCTTCTCGCGCCTTCCCGTGCCGCAACTCGGCCGGCTCGACGACACCGGCGCCCTGCCCGACATGCCGAAGGCAGCGGCAACGATCCCGCTTGCCGGCCTGCTGATCGCCCTGCCGGCGGCCTTGGTCGGCCTTTTGGCCGGCGTGGCCGGCCTGCCCGACCTCCTCGTCGGCCTCCTGGTAGTCGCGGCGCTGGTGGCGCCGACCGGCGCGCTGCACGAGGACGGCCTCGCCGACAGCGCCGACGGCCTCGTCGGCGGCGCCACGGTGGAGAAGCGCCTCTCGATCATGAAGGACAGCCGCATCGGCACCTTTGCCGGGCTGGCGCTGATCCTGACGACGTTGATCCGGGCGAGCGCCTATGGCGCGCTCTACGCCCACCCGGCCCTCGGCTTCTTCGCCGTGCTCGGCGGCGGCGCCTTGAGCCGGCTCGCCATGGCCGGCCTCTGGGGGGCGCTGCCGAACGCCCGGCCGGACGGCCTGTCGGCCCGGCTCGGCCGGCCGGACCGCCGCGCCCTGGCGCTCGGCGCCGGGCTGACGGTTCTGCTCCTGTCGCCGCTCGCCGCGCTGGCCGGTGCGCCGGCCACGCTCCTCGGCATTGCCTTCGCCGGCCTCGCCGCCCTCGCCTTCGCCGCTTTCACCCGCGAGAAGATCGGCGGCCAGACCGGCGACATCCTCGGCGCGACGCAGGTGCTGGCGGAAGCGGCTTTCCTCGTCGGCCTGCTGCTTTTCGGGAGATGACGCCATGGTCGACACGCCCTGCGTCAAGATTTGCCGGATACTGGAGGGCGGCGGCCTCTGCCGTGGCTGCGGCCGCACGCTCGACGAGATCGCCCGCTGGACATCGATGAGCGACGAGGAACGGCGGACGATCATGGCCGGCCTTGCGAAACGGCTGCGGCGGATCGACATAGAGGAGCGCGCATTCCGATCGGAGAGCTGAGCCGATGCGGCAACCCGTCCTCTATATCGCCGTGGCGATCCTCGTCGCCGCCACTGGCGCGCTCTTGGTCTTCGGCAACTCTGACAGCATCGCCGGTCTTACGCCAGCCCGCTTCGCCGACGCCGCCTATCTCTCGATCTTCGCGCTGCTGATCGGCGCCTCGCTGGCCTTCGGCCGCCACCGCATCCATGCGCGGTTGTGGCATATCGCCGTCTGGCTGGCCATCTTCCTGGCGCTGGCCGCCGGCTACCGCTGGTTCCATCAGGAGCCGACGGTGGTGGTGCCGACGGATAACGTCCGCTCGACGGAGGTCTGATCAGTCGGTCGTTCGCCGGGCGAAGCGCGCCGCCAGCACGCTGACGATGACCAGTTGCAGGAAGTGGAAGACCATGATCGGCGCCACAATCAGGCCGAGGGCGGCGTTCTGGCCGAACATCACCGGCGCCAGCGGCACGCCGGTGGCCAACGACTTCTTCGAGCCGCAGAACTGACAGGCGATGCGATCGCGGATATTGAACCCCATCAGCGAGCAGACGCCGTTCATGGCAAGGTAGACCACGAAGAACAGCGCCACCGAGGCGACGGCGATCCTTACCACCAGCATGAGGTCGCCAGCGTTCCAGACGCCGGCCGCCACCGAGTCGCAGAACGAGTTGTAGACGATGGCCAGGATGGTGGAACGGTCGGCGAGCTTCACCCAGAAGGCGTTGCGATGCGCCCAGCCGGCGAGCCAGCGGCGGGCGATCTGGCCGAGGGCGATCGGCACCAGCACCAGCATCACTACCTTGAGGATGACCGGCAGCAGCGGCATGTCGATGCCGTTGCTGTGCATGTACCAGCTCATCAAGAGCGGCGTGACGAACACACCGAGCAGGCTCGACAGCGAGGCATTGAACACGGCGGCCGGCACATTGCCGCGGGCGATGTTGGTCATCGCCACCGACGAGGAGACGGTGGACGGCAGCGCCGCCACGTAGAAGAAGCCAAGCCAGACGTCGTCGGAGAACAGGCCCGGCACCAGCGCCCGCACGGCCAGCAGGATGGCCGGGAACAGCACGAAGGTGGCGAACTGCACGCAGAGATGCAACCGCCAGTGCATGACGCCGGCCTTCATCTTCTGCGGCGACAGCGTCAGACCGTAGAGGAAGAACACCACGGACACGCCGTAGGTGGTGACATACTCGAAATGCAGCGGCCCGCCGCTCATGCCCGGCGTCGGCCAGACAAGCGCCAGCACCACCATCAGGACGAGGCCGACGAGGAAGTAATCGAGCTTGGGGAGACGCACGGGAAACGGACTTTCGGAAATCAGGCGGCCTTGCGGCGCAGCAGCGCTTCCAGCGCCGCGTCGACGACCTCGAGGCCGGCGCCTTCCCTGACGCCCCCTTCGGTCAGGATGCGGCGCCAGGCGCGGGCGCCGGGAACCTTGTGGAACAGGCCGAGCATGTGACGGGTGAAGGCGGACAGCTTGCCGCCGGCGGCGAGATGGGCGGCGATGTGCGGCCGCATGCTTTCCACCACGGCGAACGGGTCGGCATCGTCGGTCGCCGCGCCGTAGACGAGGCGGTCGACCGAACCGAGCAGCGCCGGCTCCTGGTAGGCGGCGCGGCCGAGCATGACGCCGTCGAGCGATTTCAAAAGGTCGAGCGCCGCGTCGAGGTCGGCGATGCCGCCGTTGATGCCGATGAAGACGTCCGGGTACCGCGCCTTCAGCCGGCGGACGCGGTCGTAGTCGAGCGGCGGGATATCGCGGTTCTCGCGCGGGCTGAGACCCTTCAGCCAGGCCTTGCGGGCGTGCACCCAGAGGGCGGAGACGCCGGCGGCGATCACCGCGCCGGCAAGGCGATCGAGCGCCTCCTCGGGGTCCTGCTCGTCGACGCCGATGCGGCACTTGACGGTGACCGGCACCTTGACGGCCGCCCGCATGGCGGCGACGCAGTCGGCGACCAGCGCCGGCTCCAGCATCAGGCAGGCGCCGAAGCGACCGGACTGCACGCGGTCGGACGGGCAGCCGACGTTGAGGTTGATCTCGTCATAGCCCCAGTCCTCGCCCACCTTGGCCGCGAAGGCCAGTTCGTCCGGGTCGGAGCCGCCGAGCTGCAAGGCCACCGGATGCTCCTCGGGGTAAAAGCCGAGCAGCCGCTCGCGGTCGCCGAAGCGGATCGCCGCCGTGGTCACCATCTCCGTGTAGAGCAGCGCACGCGACGTCAGTTGCCGGTGGAACAGCCGGCAATGGCGGTCCGTCCAATCGAGCATCGGCGCGACGGCGAAGACGGGGGCGGCGTAGGGGCTCATCGGGTCCTTTCGGCAGTGGCGGCTTTGCGCTTCCCATAAGCCAAAAGTCGGAAAAAGACGAGGGACGACCGGCGTCAAAAGCGCGCGACAGGCGGCAAATCGTTTCCGCTCGGGTTATAAGGGACGAAGCTCAGGGAGACCCGCCATGCCCGTTACCGACGTCGTCATCCACCACAACCCCGATTGCGGCACGTCGCGCAACGTCGTCCGCATCGTCGAGGCGGCCGGCTACACGCCGGTGATCGTCGAGTATCTCAAGACCGGCTGGAACAAGCCGCAGCTCCTCGCGCTCCTGGCCGACGCCGGCCTCACCCCGCGCGACGCGCTCAGGCTCAAGAAGTCGCCGGCCGAGGAACTGGGCCTCACCGACCCCTCCGTCGCCGACGAAGACATCCTCGAAGCGATGATCGCCCACCCCATCCTGGTCGAGCGGCCGATCGTCGTGACGGCCAAGGGCACCGCCCTCTGCCGGCCGAGCGAAAAGGTGCTCGACCTCCTCGACCGCTGGCCGCCCGGCCCCTTCGCCAAGGAGGACGGCGAGCCGGTCATCGACGCCGAGGGCAAGCGGGTCGGGTAAGGCGGCCGGAGTTCCTTTCTGCGTGAGATGGTCCGCCCTCGCGGACCATGACATTGAAGTTAAAATGTATTCTATCATGGTCCGCGAAGGCGGACCATCTCGGGCCGAAAAGAGTGCTTCTCCCTCACCCCTCGAATGAGGCCCGACCGCCGTGCGCGGCCGACCACTCGGCCGGGGCGTTGAGGAACTTTTCGACCTCGGCCAGCATTGCCGCCGGGAAGCGGTTCGACGCCTTGGCCTCAGCCAGCACGTCCCACCAGGTGGCGAGGGCGTGCAGCGTGATGCCGTCGGCGGCCAGCACCTCGGTCGACGACGGGAAGATGCCGTAGTGGAAGACGACGAAGGCGTGGCTCACCTTGAGGCCGGCGTCGCGCATCGCCTTGGTGAAGATCAGCTTGGAGCGGCCGTCGGACGCGAGGTCCTCGACCAGGATGGCGCGGGCGCCCTCCTTGACGTCGCCCTCGATCTGGGCGTTGCGGCCGAAGCCCTTCGGCTTCTTGCGCACGTAGAGCATCGGCAGTTCCAGCCGGTCGGACAGCCAGGCGGCGAAGGGGATGCCGGCCGTCTCGCCGCCGGCCACCGCGTCGAGCGACTCGGCGCCGATTTCGGACAGGATGATCTCCTCGGCAAAGGCCATCAGCCGCTTGCGGAGGCGCGGGAAGGAGATCAGCTTGCGGCAGTCGGTGTAGACCGGGCTCGCCCAGCCCGAGGTGAAGATATAGGGCTTCTCCGGGTTGAACTGGATGGCTTCGACCTCCAGCAGGAGGCGGGCGGTCTCGCGGGCGATGAACGACTTGTCCATGAAGGGTCCCCTGACTGACATGGCCGGCTGATTTGCCCGGCCATAGCACAGCCTCGGCGCCCTGTCCCGCCCTTCCATGACGAAACGGCGGCCCTTCCCTCGGGAAGAACCGCCGTCAGCCGCCCGCTGTGCCGGGCAGGAGTTTTCCGTTCCTCGACGCGGGGCCCGTTCCGGGGCCGGCCGCGTCGATCAATGCAGCGAGATCCACTCGCGGGCTTCGCGCTGGGCAGCGGCGATATCGGAGGACGACATCTCGTCAGCGAGTTCGCGGCGGTAGCGGGCGGCGCTCTCCGAGCCGCGGAAGGCGGCGATGTTGAACCACTTGTGCGCCTCGATGAGGTTCTGTTGCACGTCCCGGCCGACGGCATACATCACGCCGAGTTCGTAGAGGATATCGCTAGTGGCGCCGGCGCCACCGGCCAGTTGATCGATCGAGCTCAGTTCAAGACGAGCCATGATGACATTCCCTGTTCTGTATAATCCGAGGTCTTTCGCCCCGTCACTTCGTTCTCCGAAGATGTCACCATGCTGCGCCAATTGATTAAAAAGCAGATTAAATTGCAGACTTAACAAGCGCCAAACGAAAACTGAACGGAAGGTTATCTTCAGGAGCCGTCAACCATCGAATCCGCAGTTTCCGGGGAAAACGACCTTGCGGGCCGCCACACGCCGCCGGCGGCCCTAAACCATGCGGAAACCACGATGGAAGGTCAGTGGCTCGACAGGTTGAAGCAGAGTCCGGCCGTCTTGCCGCGCACCCACATCACCATGCCATTCAGCGACATCTTCTGTTCGGGGATGTTGATGACCACCGTCTCGCCGATCGTCAGCAGTCCGTCGGTGTTGTTGACCTTGCAACCACCGACACTCATATCTTCAACGATACATTCAAAAGTATATTTATTGTGCTGAACGGTCGCCAGCAAGAAACACAGCACGCGCTTATGCTGGCGGCCGTCGCCAACCCGGATGTTCGGGTTGCGGAGATTCTTGAGGATCTCCTGCATATCCGGCGATGTTTGCGACGTTGCCATGATTGAACTCCGCCACGGGTGCAAGACATGACAACAACGACAAGCTAACAAACCATTTATTCATGACCGCCCACAAAATACATAAAAAGGGAGAAGTTTCCGGTCAGAGGACTGAATGCATGACGAATTCATGCTTTTGACGAAAAAGCCCCGGCGTCCTGACGACGCCGGGGCGGTATCATACTTTAGGCGCAACAGTCGTCGGGATGGCCCACGCCGGCCGTCCCACCTATGCAGGCATCGCCGGCCTGCCGGCGGCGCCGTCAACGGGCGCGCTGGTTGAACAGGATCTTCTGCGCTTCCTTGTCGTCGGCGAGGTTGGAGGGCGGCGTCGGCGCGGTGATGGCCAGCGCCTTGGCGACGGCCGGCCGGCTGGACACCCGATCGATCCAGGCCATCACGTTCGGGAATTCCGCCTCCTCGATCCCCTGCCGCTCCCAGCCGCGCGCCCAGCCGACGCAGGCCATGTCGGCGATGGAATAGTCGCCGCAGATGTAGTCCTTGCCGGCCAGCTGCTTTTCGAGCACGCCGTAGAGGCGGTGCGTCTCGTCGCGGTAGCGGTTGATGGCATAGGGGATCTTCTCGGGCGCATAGAGCGCGAAATGGTGGTTCTGGCCGAGCATCGGCCCGAAACCGCCCATCTGCCATATCAGCCATTGCTCCACGTCGACGCGGCCGCGCTCATCGGACGGATAGAACTTGCCGAACTTACGGCCGAGATAGAGCAAGATGGCACCTGATTCGAACACCGAGATCGGCTGGCCGTCCGGCCCCTCGGGGTCGACGACGGCCGGCATCTTGTTGTTGGGCGAGATCGCCAGGAAGTCGGGCTGGAACTGGTCGCCCTTGCCGATGTTGATGAAGCGGAGTTCGTAGGGAACGCCGAGTTCCTCGAGCATGATGGTGATCTTGTGGCCGTTGGGTGTCGGCCAGTAGTAGAGGTCGATCGGCTTGGTTTGGGTCGCGGTCATCGGCTTATCCTCGCCTGTTTCACATATTGTGGTGCAATACGGTAAGCATATTGCGCCATGGCGGCGGCGAAAAGAGGCTGGCGATGAACTCGGCGTGTTCGGGTGAACCAGGCCGGCCGCTCAGAACGGGCTGTCGCTCGGCAAGGCCGGCGCTTCCTTCATCAGCACCAGCTCGATGCGCCGGTTGCCGGACAGGAAGGGATCGTCGGGGAACATCGGGTCCTTGTCGGCGACGCCGATCACCTGGGCGAGGCTGCCCGGTCCGAGGCCGAAGCTGCCGAGGATTTCCGCCGTGGCGAGCGCCCGCTTGGCCGACAGCGCCCAGGCGGCGCCGCCGGGCACAGCCATGTCGCCGGTCGATTCGGTGTGGCCGATGATCTGCAGCCGGCCCGGCATCTGCTGGATGACCGGCGCGATGCGCGACAGCAGGACCTTCATGCGGTCGGTCGGCTCGCTCGACTGCGAAGCGAACATCGGCCGGCCGTCCTGATCGATGATCGAGATGTGCAGGCCGTCGTTGGCGACACTGAGCACGATCTGCTTGGACAGCTCGGCGTAGTCGGGCAGGTCCTGAAGCGCCTGCCGCAGCGATTCGGAGGCGGTGAGATAATCGCGCGGCTTGCTCTCGACGGCCTTCTCGAACCGGTTGGTGTTCACCTCCGGCCCCTGCTTCTCGTACTGGTCGTTGAAGTCGCTGGCGAACTCCACCGCCTCGGCCAGCGACATCGGCTGGACGTTGCGCAAATACTTGCGCTCCGGCAGGCCGTTCTGCTCGATCATGCCGGCCGGCCGCTGCACCGACTGATAGCCGAAGGCGTCGCGCATCGAGCCGGCGGCGTCGTGCAGCTTCTGCTCGTCCTGGTTGGAGAAGGAGACGATCATCACGAAGAGCGCCATCAGGAGGCTCATCAGGTCGGCAAAGGTGATGACCCATGGCGCGCCGCCATGCCCACCGCCACCGCCGCCCTTCTTCTTGCCGCTCATCCCAACGACCTCTCGTCTTTCTGGTCAGCAGGCCGCTCAGGCCGCTTCCTTGTCGGCCTCGGCCTTGGCGCGGTGCTTGAGCGGCAGGTAGGAGAGCAACTCCTCGTGCACCTGCTTGGGGCTCTTGTTCTCGCGGATCAGCAGCACGGCGTCGATGATCATCGACTGGACTTCGGCCTCGTGATTGGCCCGGTTGGCCAGCTTGTCGGAGATCGGCGACGCCATGACGTTGGCGATCACCGCGCCGTAGAGCGTGGTCAACAGGGCGATCGACATGGCCGGGCCGATCTGCTTGGGGTCGGACATGTGGGCGAACAGCGACACGAGGCCGATGATGGTGCCCACCATGCCCATGCCGGGCGCCGCCTCGGCGATCTTGGCCCAGGCGACGTGGCCCATGTGCAGGCGCTCGTGCTGCAGGTCGCGCTCGCGCTCCAGCACGTGCCGGATGGTGTCGCCCGAATAGCCGTCGGCGATCATCTGGATCGCCTTCTTCAGGAACGGCTCGTCGATCTCGATCTTTTCCAGGCCGAGCGGTCCCTGCTTGCGGGCCACCTCGGCGATCTCGGTGAGCTGGTCGAGCAGGTGGAAGGTGTCATGCGTCTTGTACATGACCGCTTCCTTGAAGCCGCCGAACACGGCGATCGGGAAGGTCTTCAGCGTGTAGCGGCCGAGCAGCGCGACCAGGGCGCCGACGATCACGACGTTGGTCGCCAGAAGGTTCATGAACATCATGATGTTCGAGCCTTCGAGCACGACGGCCATGTAAAGCACGCCGAAGCCGCCGAAAACGCCGAGAAGGGTTGCAATATCCATCGGTCGCCTGAAGCCGGGGGGAAGGAAACAGACAGAACGGCTTAGCCGCACGACCCCGGCTCGACGACATTAAGGATGATAGGCATAAGGCAGGCTTAACGAACAGGGTTAACGATCGGTGACCTACCGCTCACGCCCGTCCGCCGTCGGCCTTTCAGGGCCGCTCGGGCGGCAGGAACAGCGCCGCGCAGGCCGAGGCATCCTGCTCGGCGATCGCCCAATCGGACATCCGGCGGCTGCCGAGCCAGGTCGGCGCCCACAGGGCGCTGACGACTTCGACCCGCGCCGACGGGTCGACATGGCCGGCAAGGCGATCGGCAGGCTCGCCGGGTGTCGGCGGCGGCGGCGAGCCGGCCGGCCGGAAGCCCAGCGACCAGATGGCGACGCAGCGCCGTGCCGCGAGATCGACGGGCGGGCGCAGAAAGCCCAGACTGCCCGGCGACTGCACGCGCGCCACCGGCAGGACTGTCAGGAGATTGCCGGCCAGCGTGTTGTTCTCGGCAATGAATGCCGCCTCGCCGTAGCCTTTTTCGACGAGCGTGGCGGCCAGTGCCGGATAGGGAAACAGGCGCTTGTTTTCCTTGCGTTCCGGAAAACCGCCGGCCGTGCAGGCGACCACGCGCACCACGAGGATGACGACGACGACCAGCATCGCGCCGGCCGCCAGCACCCGCCCCAGCACCAGGGGGTCGGCGCGGAGCAGCACCACGCCCACCCCGCCGATCAGCACCGGCAGGGCGATGGCGTACATGTAGTGCTCGTTGAGATTGGCGGCGCCGGTCAGCACGGCGCCTACCCAGCTCACCGCCGCCAGCAGCAGGCCGATCCTGACCAGCAGCAGGGATTCCTCGGCCTCCCCTCCCCGGACCGGCGCCAGCCGCCACACCAGCGCGACGATCAGTCCCCAGGGCAGCAGGAACAGCGAGAAGCTCACCGGCATCCGCCACAGCGCCTCGAAGGCGCGCGCCGCCCAGGCCTTGGGGACGCCGGCGAGATTGACGGCGGACATCGCCACCACGTCGCCACCGTGCCCGGCGATGGCGTAGAACACCGGCCCCGACGTCACCGCCATGGCCAGCGGCACGGCGAGGAGCCGCCAGTCGGCGAGCGCCCGCCGTCCGGTCCGGTCGAAGGCCAGCGCCGCCGCCGAGCCGACCACAATCAGCGGGAAGCTCCATTTGCTGAGCAGGCCGAGCGCCGCGAAACCGGCCAGCGCCGCCAGCGCCCGGTTGCTGCGCGTCGCCCGCCAGTCGATCAGCGCCGCGCACCAGCCGAACAGCGACACGGTCAGGAGCAGCGTGTGCGTGCCCCAGAACAGGAAGTTGAGCGGGAACCAAACCGTCAGGAACAGCGACAGCGCCATCAGGCCGGCCCATCGCCGGCCGAGGAGCCGCCGCCCGACGACGAGCGCCGCGAGGCCGACGGCAAGAATCAGCAGATGGCGCAGCAGGATGTGAGCCGTGAAGCCGACGCCGACCAGTTGCTCGGTGCCCCACAGCAGCCACTCGTAGAGCGGCGGGTTGCGCACCTGATAGGCCGGAGCCAGCGTGTGCTGCATCAGCGCCGCCGCCTCGCCGTCGTCGAGTTCCAGCCCGGTGACGAAGGCGTAGCGCAAGAGGCCGGTGACGACCACGTGGAAGAGGAGCAGACAGGCGGCGCCCGTGGGCGACGCCAGTCGGTCGAGGCCGGCCAGCAGCCTGTCGCTCCATGTCGGCGCGCGATCCATCGCCACGCCGCTCACTCGATGCCGAGCTTCTGCTTGACGAGGTCGTTGACCGCCTGCGGGTTGGCCTTGCCGCCGGTCGCCTTCATCACCTGGCCGACGAACCAGCCGGCCAGCGTCGGCTTCAGCCGGGCCTGCTCGGCCTTGTCCGGATTGGCGGCGATCACCTCATCGACAGCCTTCTCGATGGCGCCGGTGTCGGTGACCTGCTTGAGGCCGCGTTGCTCGACCAGCTTCCGCGGGTCGCCGCCCTCGGTGTAGACGATCTCGAACAGGTCCTTGGCGATCTTGCCGGAGATGGTCTTGTCGCCGATCAAATCGACGATGGCGCCAAGCTGGTCGGGTGAGACCGGCGACGCCTCGATGCCCTTGCCGTCCTTGTTGAGACGGCCGAACAGCTCGTTGATCATGAAGTTGGCGACCGCCTTGCCGTCGCGGCCCTTCGCCACCTGCTCGTAATAGTCGGCCGAGGCGCGCTCCAGCGTCAGCACCATGGCGTCATAGAGCGTGACGCCGTAGTCGGTGACGAAGCGGGCCTTCTTCTCGTCCGGCAGCTCGGGCAGGCCGGCTTTGAGGGTCTCCACCCAGGCCGGATCGAGTTCCAGCGGCAGGAGGTCCGGATCGGGGAAGTAGCGATAGTCGTGCGCCTCCTCCTTGGAGCGCATCGAGCGCGTCTCACCCTTGCCGGGATCGTAGAGCCGCGTCTCCTGGTCGATCTCGCCGCCATCCTCGATGATGCCGATCTGCCGGCGCGCCTCGTATTCCACCGCCTGGGCGGCGAAACGCATCGAGTTGACGTTCTTGATCTCGCAGCGGGTGCCGAGCGGCTCGCCGGGCTTTCGGACGGACACGTTGATGTCGGCACGCATGGAACCTTCTTCCATGTTGCCGTCGCAGGTGCCGAGATAGCGCAGGATGGTGCGGAGCTTGGCGAGATAGGCCTTCACCTCCTCCGACGAGCGGAGGTCAGGCTTGGAGACGATCTCCATCAGCGCCACGCCCGAGCGGTTGAGATCGACGAAGGACATGGTCGGATGCTGGTCGTGGATCGACTTGCCGGCGTCCTGTTCGAGGTGCAGTCGCTCGATGCCGATCTCGACCACGCCCTCGGGCATGTCGAGCAGCACCTTGCCCTCGCCGACGATCGGCTGCTTGTACTGGCTGATCTGGTAGCCCTGCGGCAGGTCGGGATAGAAGTAGTTCTTGCGGTCGAACACCGAGTAGTGGTTGATCGCCGCCTTGAGGCCGAGGCCGGTGCGGATGGCCTGGGCCACGCACTCCTCGTTGATCACCGGCAGCATGCCCGGCATGGCCGCGTCGACCAGCGACACGTGCATGTTGGGCTCGGCGCCGAAGGTGGCCGAGGCGCCGGAGAACAGCTTGGCGTTGGAGGTGACCTGGGCGTGCACTTCGAGGCCGATGATCACTTCCCAGTCGCCGGTGGCGCCCTTGATCATCTTCTTGGGGTCGGGGGTGCGGACTGCCATGTTCATTGTCTTCTCTCCCCTCACCACCACTTGTCCGGGCTGAACGTGCCGGCGGCCTTCTCGATCGCCGCGCCGAGTGTGAACAGCGTCTCCTCGTCGAACGGCCGGCCGATCAGTTGCAGGCCGAGCGGCAGGCCCTCAGCCGACAGCCCGGCCGGCACGGCGATGCCCGGCAGGCCGGCCATGTTGACGGTCACCGTGAACACGTCGTTCAGGTACATCTCGACGGGATCGGCGTCGGCCTTCTCGCCGATGCCGAAGGCGGCCGACGGCGTCGCCGGCGTCAGGATGGCGTCGACGCCGGCCGCGTAGGCCAGTTCGAAGTCGCGCTTGATCAGCGTGCGCACCTTCTGGGCGCGCAGGTAATAGGCGTCGTAATAGCCGGCCGACAGCACGTAGGTGCCGATCAGAATGCGGCGCTTCACCTCGGTGCCGAAGCCGGCGGCGCGGGTGTTCTCGTACATGTCGACGATATCGGAGCCCGGCACGCGCAGGCCGTAGCGGACGCCGTCGTAGCGGGCGAGGTTGGACGACGCTTCGGCCGGCGCCACGATGTAATAGGCCGGCAGGGCGTATTTGGTATGCGGCAGCGAGATGTCGACGATCTCGGCGCCGGCCTCGCGCAGGATGTCGATGCCCTTCTGCCAAAGAGCGTCGATTTCGGCCGGCATGCCGTCGAGCCGGTACTCCTTAGGAATGCCGATCCGAAGGCCCCTCACCGACTTGCCGATGGCCGCCTCGTAGTCGGGCACGGCCACATCGACCGAGGTGGTGTCCTTCGGGTCGACGGAGGCCATCGATCTCAGGAGGATCGCCGCATCGCGCACGTCGCGGGCGATCGGGCCGGCCTGGTCGAGCGAGGAAGCGAAGGCGACAAGGCCCCAGCGCGAGCAGCGGCCGTAGGTCGGCTTGATGCCGACCGTGCCGGTGAAGGCGGCCGGCTGGCGGATCGAGCCGCCGGTGTCGGTGGCGGTTGCCCCGAGACAGAGCCGCGCCGCCACGGCCGCCGCCGAGCCGCCCGACGAGCCGCCCGGCACCAGCTTGGCGTCGGAGCCGTTGCGGCGCCAGGGGTTGACCACCGGGCCGTAATGGCTGGTCTCGTTGGACGAGCCCATGGCGAACTCGTCCATGTTGAGCTTGCCGAGCATGACGGCGCCGTCGGCCCAGAGGTTGGCGCTGACCGTGCTCTCGTAGACTGGCTCGAAGCGGTCGAGGATGTGGCTGCACGCCTGAGTGTGGACGCCCTTGGTCGCGTAGAGATCCTTGATGCCGAGCGGCAGCCCCTCGAGCGGGCCGGCCTGGCCGGCGGCGAGGCGGGCGTCCGACGCCTTCGCCATGTCGCGGGCGATATCGGGCGTCTCGGCGACATAGGCGTTGAGCCCGCGCGCCGTCTCCATGGCGGCGAGATAGGCGTCGGTCAGCTCGACGGCGGTGAACGTTTTCGCCTTCAGCGCGTCGCGCGCCTCGGCAAGAGTGAGTGCGGTGAGATCGGTCACGGCGGAAATCCCGGAAAATCTTGATCGGCTGGCGGCAGGCGGGAGAGTTACTCGACCACCTTGGGCACCAGGAAGAAATGGTCTTCGGAGAGCGGAGCGTTGGCGGTGATCGCCGCGGCGTCCTCGCCATCGGTGACCACGTCCTGCCGGCGGCGCATCTTCACCGACACCACCGAGGTCATCGGCTCGACGCCGGCCACATCGACCTCGTTCAGTTGCTCGACGAATCCGAGAATGGAATTGAGCTCATTGGTCATGCGCTCCGCCTCGTCATCGGTGACCTTGATCCTGGCGAGACGTGCAACGCGGCGCACGGTAGCCGTATCCACGGACATGTAGATTCCCTCGAACAGACTGGAATGCATCGCGTATAGCACCGGTCGCGGCGCGGGGCCACCCGCTTCCTCCGGCAGCGTTCCGCCATCCGCAGGCGGCATCCGGAGTGAGTCGCGGCCACCATCGCGCCGGCATGGTCGGGAATCGCGTACCGGACGCAGCATCCCCGGATGGACAACGCCCCGCCGGCCGCCTGAAGGCGGATCCGATCGTCGTTTCGGCCATCAAGTTTAATTAAGTGTAATATATTGATTTATGCTAATA
>LUYO01000194.1:0-2186 GCA_001603295.1 Rhodobacterales bacterium Alpha_02 | reverse complement strand
CGCCGGTCTCGACATAGGCGAGGCGGGTGGCCGACAGCGCCTCCATCAACCGGGCGTCGTCGGCGGCGCGAGCCTGCGGCGGCACGAAAAGGAAGGCGAGGCCGACGAAGATGGCGGCGGCAGCCGGTTGCCGCCGCCGGAAGCCGCCGGACAGCGCCGTCACGGCAAGACCGTCGGCGATGAGCAGCAGGAAGGCGAGGGCGAAGCCGTAGGACGTGAGATCGACGGCCGCCTCGGTGACGAGACCGGTGCGGCGGACGCCGTCCGGCAGGCCGGAGAGATCGGGCGGCCGATAGGTCATGTCCGGCCGCATCGGGTTGAGGGCGCGGAAGCCGTCGTCGCTGCCGTAGAGGCCGGGCGGCGTCGGCCGCGACGGGCGCAGCGTCGCGAGGTCGGCCTCGCGGATGCCGGCGAGGCCGGCGCGCGGCGCCGAGGGGCGGCCATAGCCGTCGATGAGGGAGAGGGGCGGCAGCACGGTGTTGCCGGCCGCCTCGCGGCCGGTGCCGCCTCCGGCCGCGCCCAGCGCCACGGTGCGGCGCAGCATCTCGACGAAGGTGCCGGAGATCGGCAGGTCCGACCAGCGGGTGTCGGCGGTGACGTGGAACAGCACCTGCCAGCCGGCACCGACGCGGGCGGCGGTGACCAGCGGCGTGCCGTCGCTGAGGCTGGCCCAGGTGCGGTCGGCGAGGTCGACGGTCGGTTCGGCCAGCACCTGCCGGCTGACCGTCACGTCGCCGGGCACCGCGAGGCCGGCGTAGGGGCCGTTGTCGGAGAAGGCGCCCAGCGTCTGTGGCTTGCTCCAGGAGAGGGCGCCCCCGAGAGCGCGGTCGCCGCGCCGCAGCGGCACCGGCAGCCCGGCGTCGCCTGAAGCGGCGAGGCGCGGCCCGGCGAAGCGGACGAGGACGCCGCCCTTTTCCATGAAGGCATGGGTCAGCGCCGTCTCGCCGGGGCCGAAGCGGCCGGCGTCGGCGACGAGGATGGCGGCCGGATGCGCTTCGACCGCCGCCTTCAGCGCCTCGGAGAAGGCGCCGCGGGTCGGCGGCAGCAGTTCGGCGAACGGGGCAAGTGCCTTGTCGAGGAAATAGTCGGGGGCGATCAGCGGCCGCGCTGCCTCGCTGCCGGCGGCGGTGAGCACCACCACCGAGCGGCGGCGCCAGCGGTCGTCGAACAGGTGCACGCCGAGCGCCGAATTGCCGCCGGCCACCTCGGCGCGGGCGATGTCGTTGCGGATCTCCAGCGGTAGCGCGAAGCGCACCTCGGTCGCGAGATCGCCGGTCGCGAAGGCGAAGGGCCGCTCGTCGAGCAGCCGCCCCTTGCGGTCGAGCAGCCTGAGGCTGCCGTCGGCCGGCGCGCCGGCTGCCGCTCGCCTCAGATGGGCGGTAACGGCGGCGCCGTCCTGCTCGACACCGTCGATGGCCACCGGCGCCGGCCGACCGGAGGAGGCGAGCGTCAGCGGCGCGTTGCCGGCGATCTTCGCAAGGCCGGTCAGGAAGGTAGCAGCCGTGCCGTCGTCGCCCGGCTCGACCAGCGTTACCACCTCGCCGGGCGGGTTGAGGCGGCCGAGCGCCGGCAGCAGGGCGGCGCGGTCGGGCAGAATGGCGCGCGGACCAAGCGCGTTGACGCGGCGCAGCGCCTCGTCGGCCGTCGTCTGGGCGGCGATGCCGTCCGGACCATCGGCGGTGGCGACGACGCGCACCGGCCGGCCGGCGTCGTCGGCTTCCGTCAGTACGGCGGCGGCGGTGGCGAGGCGCTGCGGCCAGTCGGGGGCGGCGCTGGCGCCGTTGTCGACGATCAGCCACAGCGGGCCGGTGCCGCGGGCGAGGCGCTCGGCCGGCAACAGCTGCGGCCCGGCGGCGGCGAGGACGATCAGGCCGGCGAGGAGAAGGCGCAGGGCAATCAGCCACCAGGGAGTGCGGACCGGCGTCTCGGCGTCACGCCTGACGCGGACGATCAGTGCCAGCGGCGGGAAAAGCTGCGTCAGCGGCCGCGGCGGCGTCGCCTTCAGCAGCCACCAGATGGCCGGCAGCGCCAGAAGGCCGATCAGCGCCACCGGCGCGGCGAAGGCGAAGCCGCTCATGCCCCACCTCCGTCGGGTACCGACAGGTGGCCGTGCAATGCGACCAGAGCCTCGACGGCCGGCCGGTCGGTGCGGGCGAGCGTGTGGCTCCAGCCGGGCCGGCGGGCGG
>LUYO01000029.1:0-21886 GCA_001603295.1 Rhodobacterales bacterium Alpha_02 | reverse complement strand
AGCCGTGACGGTGCGCGGTTGACGCCGATACGTAGACCTTCGTATAAGCGTCGCGGCGGGGAAACGCCCGCCGTTCCCCTTTTTGATGTGCGCATCGGATTTTTCCGAGAAGTGGCACCACTTTTCGGTCCGATGCTCCAGCCGGAGCGTTCCCGATGACCGAACCGAAAGCCTCCCTCCGCCCGCCGCTGCCGGCCTCGTTTCCGGGGCGCCTGACGACCGGTTACGAGGCTTTTCGCGACGGCCGCTACAAGTTCGAGCACAGCCGCTACAAGCGCCTCGCCGCCGAGGGGCAGAAGCCGCAGATCATGATCATCGGCTGCTCGGACAGCCGCGTGTCGCCGGAGGTGATCTTCGACGCCGGGCCGGGCGAGATCTTCGTCGTCCGCAACGTCGCCAACATCGTGCCGCCCTATACGCCGGACGGCGAGACGCACGGCACCTCGGCCGCCCTGGAATTCGCGGTGGTGGCACTCGCCGTGCGCCACATCGTGATCATGGGCCACGGCCGCTGCGGCGGCATCGCGGCGGCGCTCGGCGCCGGCGATCCGCTGACGCCGACCGACTTCATCGGCAAGTGGGTGTCGGTGCTCGACGACACCGCCGAGCGGGTGCGCTGCGACCACGCCATCGCGCCGTCGCTGCGCTATACCGCGCTGGAGCACGAGGCGATCAAGGTGTCGCTCGGCAATCTCCTCGACTATCCCTTCGTGAAAGCCCGCGTCACCTCGGGCGATCTCGCCCTGCACGGCGCCTGGTTCGACGTCTCCGAGGGCGCGCTGCACGTGCTCGATCGCGACAGCGGCGATTTTGCCGTCCTCTCCGGTACGCTTCCTCTTGAACCTTGACGGCAAGACGATTACGGCTAGCCGCCGTATCCGGCCGGTGGCCGGCGCCCCCATTCAAGTTCCAAGGATGCGACGATGGCTAAAAATTCGCTGTTCCTGCTGCCCGGCGACGGCATCGGCCCGGAGATCATGGCCGAGGTCGAGACGATCGTCGCCTTCCTGAACGACAAGGGGCTGACCGACTTCTCGCTCGACCGGGGCCTCGTCGGCGGTTCGGCCTATGACGCGCACGGCGCCGCCATCTCGGAAGCCGACATGGCCAAGGCGCTCTCCGCCGACGCGGTGCTGTTCGGCGCCGTCGGCGGTCCCAAGTGGGACGGCGTGCCCTACGACTGCCGGCCGGAAGCCGGCCTCTTGCGCCTGCGCAAAGACCTCGGTCTGTTCGCCAACCTCCGGCCGGCCATCTGCTATCCGGCGCTGGCCGACGCCTCGTCGCTGAAGCGCGAGGTGGTGGAAGGCCTCGACATCCTGATCGTCCGCGAGCTGACCGGCGGCGTCTATTTCGGCGAGCCGAAGGAGATCGTCACGCTGGAGAACGGCGAGAAGCGCGCCGTCGACACGCAGGTCTATACGACGCACGAGATCGAGCGCATCGCCCGCGTCGCCTTCGATCTTGCCAAGGCGAGAAACGGCCGCGTCTCGTCGTCCGAGAAGCGCAACGTCATGAAGTCGGGCGTCTTGTGGAACCAGGTGGTGACCAGGATCGGCAAGGAAGAATACCCGGAGGTCAAGCTCGACCACATCCTCGCCGACAACTGCGCCATGCAACTGGTGCGCCGGCCCAAGCAGTTCGACGTTATCCTCACCGACAACCTGTTCGGCGACGTGCTGTCGGATATCGGCGCCATGCTGACCGGCTCGCTCGGCATGCTGCCGTCGGCCTCGCTCGGCGCGCCCGACCCGGTGACCGGCCAGCGCAAGGCGCTCTACGAGCCGGTGCACGGCTCGGCGCCGGACATCGCTGGCACCGGCGCCGCCAACCCGATCGCCATGATCGCGTCGTTCGGCATGGCGCTGCGCTATTCCTTCGGCTTGATCGATCTCGCAACGAAGCTCGACGCGGCGATCGCCGTCGTGCTCGGCAAGGGGCTCAGGACGAAGGACATCGCCCAGCAGGGCGAGGCCACTGTCGACACCCGCGCCATGGGCGCCGCCATCCTCGCCGAATTCAAGGCGCTGGTCGGCTGACGGCTACGACTTTCGGCGAAGGGCGGTCCGGTCACGGAGTTGTTAACCAGACCGCTCTTGTTTTGCCGGCCTGTCGCACCAAATCTCAGTCATGACGGCACCGCCCATCAGGCACTGCCCCCCGTCTCGCCAGCGGCGGTGACCGTCGGCCGGGCTCCCCTCCCGGCCCCGCGCTGATCCCTAGCGCCGCGCCCAGCCTTCCCCCGAGGCTGGGCGCTTACGTTTTGGCGGCGAAAGAAGCCCGGACGGGCCGGCGGCGGCACAACGGCGATTGTCGGCGGGCCGGTTTTTCAGTATAGAGCGTTTCCATGAAAGCGAAGCCGCAGCACACGCGCCTGCCGACGTCGGCCGACTATTTCCCGGCCCACGATCACGCGCGCCTGCCCTGGCGGTTCCTGGCGCGGCAGATCGGCGACGGCCGACTCTGACGGCGCCGTCGGCGCCTCTCCCTTTTCAACGCTTTTCCGGGCCAAATCGCGCCCACCCACGGAATCGAAAGTCCGCTCATCATGACCGCCACCCCCCGGACCCTCTACGACAAGATCTTCGACGACCACGTGGTCGAAACCCAGGTCGACGGCACGTCGCTGATCTACATCGACCGCCACCTGGTGCACGAGGTGACCAGCCCGCAGGCCTTCGAGGGCCTCAGGACGGCCGGCCGCAAGGTGCATCAGCCGCAGAAGACGCTGGCCGTCGTCGACCACAACGTGCCGACCACCGATCGTTCGAAGGGCATCGAGGATCCGGAGAGCCGTGAGCAGGTGGCGCAGCTTGCCATCAACGCCGCCGAGTTCGGCGTCGAATATTACAATGAGCTGGACCGCCGGCAGGGCGTCGTGCACGTGGTCGGCCCCGAGCAGGGCTTCACGCTGCCGGGCATGACCATCGTCTGCGGCGACAGCCACACCTCGACGCACGGCGCCTTCGGCGCGCTCGCCCACGGCATCGGTACCTCGGAGGTCGAGCACGTGCTCGCCACCCAGACGCTGATCCAGAAGAAGGCGAAGAACATGCTGGTGCGCGTCGACGGCAAGGCGCCGGCCGGCGTCACCGCCAAGGACATCGTTCTGGCCATCATCGGCGAGATCGGCACGGCCGGCGGCACCGGCCATGTCATCGAATATGCCGGCGAGGCGATCCGCGACCTGTCCATGGAAGGCCGGATGACCGTCTGCAACATGTCGATCGAGGGCGGCGCCCGCGCCGGCCTGATCGCGCCGGATGAGACCACCTACGCCTATATCGTCGGCCGGCCAAAGGCGCCGCAGGGCGAGGCGCTGGAGCGCGCCATGGCCTATTGGCGGACGCTCTACACCGACGAGGGCGCCCATTTCGACAAGGTGGTGACGCTCGACGCCGCCAGCCTGCCGCCGATCGTCACCTGGGGCACGTCGCCCGAGGATGTCGTGTCGGTGACCGGCACGGTGCCCGATCCTGAAACCATCGCCGACGAGGTGAAGCGCGCCTCCAAGTGGCGGGCGCTCGACTACATGGGCCTCAAGCCCGGCCAGAAGATGACCGACATCGCCCTCGACAAGGTGTTCGTCGGTTCCTGTACCAACGGCCGCATCGAGGACCTCAGGGCCGCCGCCGCGGTGGCGCGCGGCCGCAAGGTGGCGCCGTCGATCAAGCTCGCCATGGTCGTGCCGGGCTCGGGCCTCGTCAAGGAGCAGGCCGAGGCGGAAGGCCTCGACAAGGTGTTCATCGAGGCGGGCTTCGAGTGGCGCGAGCCGGGCTGCTCGATGTGCCTTGCCATGAACCCCGACAAGCTCGCCCCCGGCGAGCGCTGCGCCTCCACCTCCAACCGCAACTTCGAGGGCCGGCAGGGCTACATGGGCCGCACGCATCTGGTGTCGCCGGCCATGGCGGCGGCGGCGGCGATCGCCGGCCGCTTCGTCGATATCCGCGACTGGAAGTGACGGCAGGCGATCCTGTCGAAGACGCAACGGGCCGGGGCATTGCCCCGGCCTTTTTCATGGCCTGCGCTCGAAGCAACCTGCATCCCGAGGGATGCGCCGCCTTACCCTAACTTTTTGCCAGAGCGCCGGTTTTCTCTGGGGACGGACGCTTTTCATCCCGATCGCCCAGCCACTCGAACCAGCGGCCGTGATAGTCGCCACGGGCAAGGACATAGTGCTCGCCCGACGGGAACAGGGTGAGCAGCAGGCCGCCGCCCGGCGAGCGGCCGTCCGCCTCGAAGCGCAGCCAGGCGAGCGGCGCCTCCTCGGCCGCCCGCAGCATCGCCGTCTGGATGCCGAGGCGGGCCGGGTCGGCGAGATACTGCCAGAAGATCGAGTGCACCACCACGCGCAGGGCGTTGCCTATCGGCGGCGCAGCCAGCTCGCGGCCGAGGAAGGCGGCGGCGTCGGCCGCCTCCACCCGCTCCGGCCGGGCGGCGGCGTGGGCGAGGGCGGCGGCCAGCCGCTCCTGGCGCGCCGTCTGGTCGGCCCAGACGTAGGACAGCAGGCGTGTGCGGTGCTCCTCGTTGCCCGGATCGAGCGGCGCAAGGTCGCAGGCCCGACGGCGCACCATCGTCACCTCGCCGTCGAGCGGCGGAGGGAAGCGACATTCCGGCGCAAGTTCGAGCGGCGCGTCGGCGCGGCCCCAGCGGGCGCCGGCATAGCGATAGGCGTAGCTGTCCCAGTGGAGATTGAGGCCGGCGCTGGCGCCGATCTCGATCACATCGAGTTCGGGCCCGAATCGCCGGGCCAGCCACAGGAAGCCGGGCAGCAGCATGGCCGAGCGGCCGACCTCGTTGGTCTGCGGCGGGCTCATCAGGTTGTCGTGCAGATCGGTGTCGTGCCGGGCCACGGCGGCCGCGACGGCGCCGGCAAGGGCGTCGTCGGAGACGTCGGCCGGCGGATAGACGGCGGCAAGGCCTTCGTCGCGGCCGGTCAGCACCAGCCGGTGCAGGCCGCCGAACAGGCGCAGCGGCAGCGCGTCCTCGCCGGCGTGGCCGTTCCAGGCGAGGATGCGGCGGCCGGTCAGCGTCGAGCGGTCGACGAAGCGCGGCGACAGCTCGGCGAGGCGGGCGGTAAACGGCGAGCCCATGGCGCGACAAGCCTTGGCCTGGCGGCTGAAATGATCGAAGACGTCGTTCATCGGAGCCCCTCGGTGAAAGCACGGATGGGCGAGGATAACCGGGCCGATAAGCGCTTGCCAAGCGCGCCGGTCGGCCGGGCGGTACGGTCAAAAGCCTGCGGGGAATCCCCAAGGGATTGTCGTTCGATGCGGCATCGGCTTGCCGACGCCGCCGGCATGGGGCATTACCTAGGGTGAAGGAAGCGCGAGGGATTTGGGACATGCCGCTGACGATTGCCGCTCTCACCCAGAAGGACGCTCATCAACTGGCGCCGATCATCGCCGCCTATGCCCAGGCGATGAAGCGCGGCGCGCCGCGCCGGCCGGACGAGTATTATGCCGAGCTGTTGGCCGAAGACCCGGCGACCGAGGTGCTCGGCGCCTTCGTCGACGAGGAACTGGTGGGCTTCGCGGTGTTCTTCGACCTGCCGGACACCATGTCCGGCCACCGTTTCGGCCATCTCGAGGACATCTACGTCCTGCCCAACTTCCGCAACCGCGGTATCGGCCGCAAGTTCGTCGAGGTGCTGAAGGTCGAAGGGCAGAGCCGCGGCTGGGACCGTCTGCGCTGGGTGGTGCCGCCGCCAGTCGACGCCGCCGCCACCGGCCTGCCGACCGACAGCGCGCTCTACGACGAGATCGCCACGCAGTCGGCCCAGAAGCTCTACGACATCATCATCGACCCGCTGTCGCGAAAGTCTTGATAGGAAGCCGCCTGGCGGCTTCTTGTTCTTCTTGTTGGCCTCAATCGCCGGCGGCGGCTCCGCCGCCTTGGCTTTCGCTCCGTTTTGCGCCTGACGGGGCTTCGCCACGTCAGGCCTGTTGCGCGCGGCGCCGCTTGGCGCCGGAAGCGCTTCGGGGGCTTTTTCCCGGACGGTCGTCGCTGCTCTGCCGGCGTCAAGCTGCCTATCGCGCGGTCAGGTGCTGCCGAAGGTCGAGGCTTTCCCATGAGGGCGTTCTGCCCTTAAATGCGGTCGCTGCGATCGCGGGGAGAGTTGATGGCCGTCCTGACCAAGCTGACGCACGTCACCCGCTACGTCTACGACCGGCCGGTGCTGCTGTCGCCGCAACTGGTGCGTCTCCGGCCCGCCCCGCACGGCCGCACGAAAATCTCCGCCTATGCGCTGAAGGTGACGCCCGAGCGCCACGTTCTCCACTGGCAGCAGGACCCGCACGGCAACTGGCTGGCCCGCTTGGTCTTCTCCGAGCCGACGACCGAGTTCTCGGTGACTGCCGATCTCCTCGCCGAGATCGCTCCCCGCAACCCCTTCGACTTCTTCATCGACGAGACGGCCGCCGACTGGCCGTTCGCCTACGCGCCGGACCTCGCGCGGGATCTGGCGCCCTGCCTCGCCCTGGAAGGGGAGGGCGAGTTGTTCGAGTCCTATCTCGCGACGATCCGGCGCGAGCGGATGCCGATCACCGATTTCCTGGTCGGCGTCAACCGGGCCTTGCAGGGCCACGTCGCCTATGAGGCGCGCCTTCAGCCGGGCGTGCAGAGCCCGGAGGAGACGCTTGCCCGCCGCGCCGGCTCCTGCCGCGACAGCGGCTGGCTGCTCGTCCAACTGCTGCGCCGGCTCGGTGTCGCCGCCCGCTTCGTCTCCGGCTACCTCATCCAGCTACAGGCGGACGCCGAGGCGCCCGACGGCCCGGCCGCCGATTTCGCCGACCTGCACGCCTGGGCCGAAGCCTATATCCCCGGTGCCGGCTGGATCGGCCTCGACCCCACCTCGGGCCTTCTCGCCGGCGAGGGCCACATCCCGCTGGCCGCCACGCCGCACTATCGTTCGGCGGCGCCGATTTCCGGCGCCTATGGCGCGCCGGCTGGTACGCAGGCCGATTTTTCCTTCCGGATCGAGGTTGTCCGCCACGATGGTCCGGGCGCCGGACGGCCGATTCCCGATCAGGCCTGGGTGCGGCTCGACCGGCTGGGCGCGGCGGTGGACGCCGAGCTTCAGGCCGGCGGCGCTCGCCTCGCCACCGCGGGCGAATTCGCCTTCGTCCCGCCAGCGGACGACGGGGCGGATGGACGCGGCCTTGCCGACGATCTGCTCCGCCGCCTTGCCGGCCGCCTGGCGCCAGGCGGTCTGCTGCACCACGGCGGCGGACCGGACTGGGCCCTGTCGCTCTACTGGCGGCGCGACGGCAAGCCGATCTGGCGCAATCCCGATCTTACGGCGCCCGAGCGCCAGCCGGCGCCGGCCGATGCCGAGACGGCCTGCGCGCTGGCCCGCGGCATCGCCCGCCGGCTCGGCCTGTCCCGTCGTCTCGCCATTCCCGCCTACGAGGACCCGATCCATCTCGCCGAGGCGGAGGAAAGTGCCGGCCGGCTTGATGCGCCGGAGGCGCCCATCCATCTCGCTGGTCTGTCCGACGTCGGCCCCGGCACGCCCACCGCCTATGTGCTGCCGCTCAGCCGCTGCCCGGAGGCAGAAGGTGGCTGGCGGTCGGAGGCCTGGCACCTCCGGCGCGGCCGGCTCTATCTCGTGCCCGGCGAGGCGCCGGCCGGCCTGCGCCTGCCGCTCGCCGCGTTGCCAGCCGAGGATGTCGTGCGCACGGCGCTGAGCGTCGAGCCGCACGGCGGCCGGCTCTGCGTGTTCCTGCCGCCGGTCGACGACGCCGACGACTATCTGGCGCTGCTCGCCGCCATCGAAGCGACGGCCGAGGACCTCGGCCTGCCCGTCCACGTCGGCGGCCATCCGCCGCCGGCCGATCCCCGCTTTGGCGTGCTGCGCGCGACGCCCGAGGCCGGGGCCGTCGCCATCGGCCTGCCGCCGGCCGCCGCGTGGACGGACGTTGTCGCCGTCACCACCGCCCTTTACGACGAGGCGCGGGCCTGCGGCCTCGGCACCGAGCGGTTCGGGCCCGACGGCCACGCCGCCAGCGCCGGCGGTTGTCTGCTGGCGGGCGGCAGTCCATTTCTTGAGCGGCCCGACCTCCTGAAAAGCCTCCTTCTCTATGTCCAGCGGCATCCCTCGCTGTCCTACCTGTTTTCCGGGCCGTCGATCGGCCCGGCCGGCCGGGCGCCGCGCCTCGACGAGGGGTGGCCGGATGCGCTGCACGAACTGGAAATCGCGCTTTCCCGGTTGCCGGCGCCGGGCGAAGTAGCCGGCTCGATCGAATCGTTTGTTCGCGATTTTCTCGCCATTGCCGGCTGCGGCGAAATTGATCTCGGCGGCCTGTTGTCGCCGGATGGATCGGGTGTCATCGCCTGCCGCGCCTTCGCAACGCCGCTCGACGCTCGCCTAGCGCTTGCCCAGCACCTGCTGTTCCGGGCGCTGATCGCCTGGTTCTGGCGCGAGCCGCAACAGGGCGGCTTCACGCGGCACGGCACGGCGCTCCTCGACCGCTTCCTGTTGGAGCATTTCGTTTGGCGCGACTTTCTCGACGTGCTTGCCGATCTCGACCGGGCCGGCTATGCCGTGGAGCCGCTGTGGTACGAGGCGCAGCGCGAGGCGCGCTTCCCGTATGTCGGCGGCGTCGAGCGGCAAGGCGTATCGCTCGAGCTGCGCGGCGCCCTCGAACCCTGGCGCGGCGGCGCGGCGGGAACTGTCGAGCGTTTGCAGGTGCGCGTTGCCGGTTTCGATGCCGCCCGCCATGCGCTCGTCTGCAACGGTCGCCGCGTGCCGCTTGTCGACACCGGCCGTGCCGGTATCCATGTCGGCGGCGTCCGCTTCGCGGCCGACCTACCGCTGATCTTCGATATCGTCGACCGCCGGTCGATGTGCTCGCTCGGTGGTGCCAGCTATTCTCCCGCTTTTCCCGAAGGCCAGCCTTGCGACGCTCAGCCGGTCAACGCGCGGGAAGCGGCCGCGCGGCGGCTTACCCGCTTCCAGGAGATCGGACATACGTCCGGCGTCTTGGCTCTGCCGCCCGAGGAGCCGCCCGGCGAGTTTCCAACGACGCTCGATCTGCGCTGGCACTAATTAGATAATACGAAAATTTGCCGGCTAAATTTTTGTAAATGGCGGAATTCCCCGTTTGTGCCGGATGCGTCGTTATTCGGCCGTTCGATATTAAATCGGCTAACTTTCTAATCGTCAACTTCCGATCGGCCGTGGCAGCAAGCCCGGTCCGATGGCCTCGGCAAGCCGACCGGAAGTGACGAGGCGGGTGGCCGTGGCGATATCGGGGGCGAAATGCCGGTCGTCGGCGAGCGGCGGTACCTCGGCGCGCAACAGGCCGATGGCGGCGGCGAGCGGCGCCGACGTGGCGAGCGGCGCATGGAAGCCGATGCCTTGCGCGGCGGCGAGATATTCGATGCCGATCACCGAAGCGGCGTTTCTCGCCATGGCGGCGAGCCGGCGGGCACCGTGGGCGGCCATCGACACATGGTCCTCTTGATTGGCCGAGGTCGGGATGGAATCGACCGAGGCCGGGTGAGCCATCTGCTTGTTCTCGGACACCAGCGCCGCCGCCGTCACCTGCGGGATCATGAAGCCGGAGTTGAGGCCGGGCCTCGGTGTCAGGAAGGCCGGCAGGCCGGACAGCGCCGGATCGACCAGCATGGCGACGCGCCGCTCGGCCAGCGAGCCGATCTCGCAGATGGCGAGCGCCAGCATGTCGGCGGCGAAGGCCACTGGCTCGGCGTGGAAATTGCCGCCGGAGATCACCTCGCCGGTGTCGGTGAACACCAGCGGATTGTCGGACACGCCGTTGGCCTCGTCGGTCAGCGTTGCCGCCGCCTGGCGCATGAGGTCGAGGACAGCGCCCATCACCTGCGGCTGGCAGCGCAGGCAATAGGGGTCCTGCACGCGGCCGTGATCGTCGAGGTGCGAGGCGCGGATGGCCGAGCCCGACAGCAGGGCGCGCAGGCTGTCGGCGACGTCGATCTGGCCGCGATGGCGGCGCAGGATGTGGATGCGCGGGTCGAACGGCCCGTCGGAGCCCTTGGCGGCGTCGACGGACAGCGCGCCGGTGATCAGCGCCGCCTGGAACACCCGTTCGGCCTCGAACAGGCCGGCGAGGGCGAGGGCGGTCGACACCTGCGTGCCGTTGAGAAGGGCGAGCCCCTCCTTGGGGCCGAGTTCCAGCGGTTGCAGGCCATTGGCGCCGAGCGCCAGGGTGGCGTCGACCAGCCGGCCGTCGATCAGGAAGGCGCCGACGCCCATCAGCGCCGCCGTCATGTGGGCGAGCGGCGCGAGGTCACCGGAGGCGCCGACCGATCCCTGGCCGGGGATGACCGGGATCAGGCCGCGATCGAGGCAGGCGGCGAGGTGGGCCAGCGTATCCCAGCGGACGCCGGAAGCGCCCTGGGCAAGGCTCGCAAGCTTCAGCGCCATGATCAGCCGGACCACCGGCACCGGCAGCGGCTCGCCGACGCCGGCGGCATGCGACAGCACGATGTTGCGTTGCAGCGTCTTGAGGTCGGCGGCGTCGATCCGCACCGAGGCGAGCTTGCCGAAGCCGGTGTTGACGCCATAGACCGGGTCGCCCTTGCCGATGATCGCCGCGATGGCGGCGGCGGCTGCGTCGACGCGCGGCTCGGCGGCCGGATCGAGCGTCACGCCGTCGCCGAAATAGACGGCGCGCCAGACGGCGAGCGGCACATTGCCGGGGACGAGGCGGTGGCGGGTCGGGGTGTCGGTCATTCACCTCTCCAGTAGCGGGCGGCGAGCGGGTTGAAGCCCAGGCGGTAGACCAGTTCGGCCGGGCGCTCGGCGTCCCAGACGGCGAGGTCGCACCATTTGCCGGCAACGATCGAGCCGGTCTCGCCGGCAAGGCCGAGGGCAGCGGCGGCGTTGATGGTCAGGCCGGCCAGGCATTCGGCCACGGTCAGGCGGAACAGCGTCGCCGCCATGTTCATGGCAAGAAGCGGCGAGGTGAGCGGCGAGGTGCCGGGATTGCAGTCGGTGGCGACGGCCATGCGCACGCCATGGCGGCGGAACATGTCGACCGGCGGCAGCCTGGTCTCGCGCAGCATGTAGAAGGCGCCGGGCAGCAGCACGGCGACGGTGCCGGCTTCGGCCATGGCGGTAGCGCCTTCCTCGTTCGTGTATTCGAGATGGTCGGCGGACAGCGCCTTGTGGCGGGCGGCCAGCGCCGCGCCGCCGAGATCGGAAAGCTGGTCGGCGTGCAATCGTACCGGGAGCCCGAGCCGGCGGGCGGCGGCGAAGAAGGCATCGACTTCGGCGGGGGAGAAGGCGATTCCCTCGCAGAAGGCGTCGACGCTGTCGGCGAGGCCCTCGGCGGCAACCGCCGGCAGCAGCGCGTCGCGGACCCAGGCCAGATAGCCGGCACGATTCTGCCGCCATTCGGGCGGCAGGGCGTGCAGGCCGAGGAAGGTGGTGCTGACGGCGACCTTGCGCTCACGGCCGAGCCGGCGGGCGGCGCGGAGTTGGGCAAGCTCGGTCTCGAGATCGAGGCCGTAGCCGGACTTCACCTCGACGGTGGTGACGCCCTCGGCGATCAGCCGGTCGAGGCGGGCGAGGGCGCTGGCGACGAGGCCATCCTCGCCGGCCGCCCGGGTGGCGGCGACGGTGGCGACGATGCCGCCGCCGGCTCTGGCGATCTCCTCGTAGCTGGCGCCGGCGAGGCGCAACTCGAATTCGCGCGCCCGGTCGCCGCCATAAACGAGATGGGTGTGGCAGTCGATGAGGCCGGGGGTGACCAGCCGTCCCTCAAGGTCGATCGTCTCGGCGTCGCGCGCCGCGTCCGGCAGGCCGGATTCCGCACCGGCATAGGCAATGCGGCCGTCGACCGCCAGGATCGCCGCCCGCTCGACGGGCACAAGGTCGGCGGGATCGGCCATCGAAACGAGGCGGGCATTGCGGAACAGGCGGGCGGCCATGACGATCCCCAAGGGTGGTCCCGATCTTCGGTGTTGTCCTTATATGTATAGACAACCTCGGGACCGATGCAAGCAACTCGCGACCGCCTGCGATCGGCGTCGTCCGGAGAGGCGCCCGACTTGCGCAAGACAGTGGCGCGGAATCCGAATGGGTCATCGAAAATCGGTATCCCACTCTATGGACAACACAGCCCGGAAATGCTGCATTGCCGGCCGCATCGTCCGGCTGCTCCCTTCGGGCTCCGGCGGTTTTTCCTTGTCCGGAGTTGTCCATGTCGCCGCTCGCCCTCTTCAGCCTCGAAGGCCGCAAGGCGCTGGTGACCGGCGCCAGCCGCGGCATCGGCCGGGTGGTGGCCGAGACGCTGGCCGGCGCCGGCGCCGATGTTGCCGTCACCGCCCGCGACAGGGCGTCGCTATCGGATACGGTGGCGGCCATCGAGGCGCTCGGCCGGCGCGCCGTGCCGCTCGCCCAGGACGTGCGCGACGTCGAGGCGAGCCGGGCGGCGGTGGAGCGGGCGGCCGAAGCGCTCGGCGGGCTCGACATCCTCGTCAACAATGCCGGCCACGAGGAGGTGACGCCGTCGCTGGACGTCGAGGAGGCGGTGTGGGACCGGGTGGTCGACACCAACCTGAAGGGCGCCTTCTTCGTGGCCCAGGCGGCGGCGCGGCGCATGCGGGCCGACGGCCACGGCGGCGCCATCGTCAACCTCGCCTCGCTGACCAGCTATGTCGGCGTGCCGACGGCGGCGCCCTATGGCGCGTCGAAGGCCGGCATCGTCGGCATGACGCACGCACTGTCCACCGAGTGGGCGAGCTTCGGCATCCGCGTCAACGCCATCGCGCCCGGCTATTTCCGCACGGCGATGACCGAGACCTTCTATCGCGACGAGGCGTGGCAGGCGGCGATGCTCGGCAAGATCCCGCTCGGCCGCTTCGGGGCGCTCGGCGACCTGGCGGGCGCGGTGATCTTCCTCGCCTCCGACGCCTCGGCCTATGTCACCGGCCAGTGCATTCCGGTGGATGGCGGTTATCTTGCCTCAATTTGAGGCATGCACAAAAATACCTCGATCGGCCGGTGGCGGCTTGTCCAGGGATGTATATGGTGGTTCGGCCGCACTGGATGGCGGCGCGGCGTGAGGGCAGAGAGCAAGGGGATGACGACAGTGATGGGGACCGATGCGCCGTTCGCGGTGTCGGTGCGCGGCGTCAACATGGTGTTCGACGGCGTGCACGCGGTGCGCGACGCCACCTTCGACCTCGAGAAGGGGCGGTTCCTGACCATCCTCGGCCCGTCCGGATCCGGCAAGACGACGCTGCTCAGGATGATCGCCGGCTTCGGCAAGCCGACCTCCGGCGAGGTGATCATCAACGGCCTCGCCGTCGGCTCGGTGCCGCCGCACAAGCGGTCGATCGGCATGGTGTTCCAGAAGCTGGCGCTGTTTCCGCACATGACGGCGGCCGAGAACGTCGCCTTTCCCCTGCGCATGCGCCGGTTCGACGCCCGCACTATCCCCGATCGCGTCCAGCGCTATCTCGACCTCGTCAAGCTCGGCCGGCTGGGCGACCGCCGCATCCACGAACTCAGCGGCGGCCAGCAGCAGCGCGTCGCCATCGCCCGCGCCCTGGTGTTCGAGCCGGACCTCTTGCTGCTCGACGAGCCGCTGGCGGCGCTCGACCGCAAGCTGCGCGAGGAGATGCAGCTCGAATTCCGCCGCATCCAGCGCGAACTCGACGTCACCACCATCAACGTCACCCACGACCAGCGCGAGGCGCTGGTGGTGTCCGACGAGATCATCGTCATGGATCACGGCCGCATCCAGCAGAAGGCGCGGCCGGAGGCCACCTATCGCCAGCCGAAGAACGCCTTCGTCGCCAATTTCATCGGCGTCACCAACTTCATCGACGGCATGGTGACGGCCGTCGACGGCGACACCATCGCCTTCGACCGGCCGGGCTTCGTCGGCCGGCCCGGCAACGGCTTCCGCCCCGCCGCCGGCATGGCGGCGCGCGGCGCGCTCCGGGCCGAGCAGATCCGCATCGCCGGCGGCCGCGAGGCGCTGGGCGACGTCGACACGGTGTTCGGCGGTACCGTCACCGACGCCATTTTCGAGGGCGAGCGCGTCGTCTACGAGGTGACGGTGGCGGACCTCGGCGGCGCGGCGCTCCGGGTGTTCGACCACGACCCGATCGCCCACAGCCAGCACGAGGTGGGCGCCGCCGTGGCGCTCGGCTGGAACGCCCGCGATGTGCTGGTGTTCGGCGACTGAACGGGATTGCCTATAAAAACCAGAGGAGAACGACAATGACTGGATGGACCAAAGCCGATTTCGATCTGAGCCGTCGCCGTTTCCTGCGTGGCGTCGGCCTCGCCGGTGCCGCCGGCTTCGCCGGTCTGCCGTTCGGCCGCGCCATGGCCGCCGAGCCGGACAAGCCCAGGGAGCTGATCGTCCGCGCCTGGGGCGGCTCGTGGGTCGACAGCCTGAAGGCCGGCGTCTCCGATCCCTTCACCAAGCTGACCGGCATCGCCGTCCGCCACGATCTCACCGAGGACAACGAGATTCAGCCCAAGCTGTGGGCCGCCGCGGCGCAGAAGCGCGTGCCGCCGATCCACGTCAACTGGGACACCACCACCAACGCCACCAAGTCGGCGCTGCGCGGCGTCACCGAGGACCTGTCGGATCTCTCCAACCTCAAGACGGTGAGCGAGGCGGCCAAGCCGGTCGGCGTCGACGGCTACCCGATCGTCAACACCTACGGCTACGTCTACGTGCTGGCCTACCGGCCGGAAGCCTTCCCCGAGGGCGCGCCGACCTCGTGGAAGGCGTTGCTCGACCCGAAGTTCAAGGGCCGCGTCGCCGTCTACAACGACGGCATCGGCCTGCACTTCCCGGCCGAGATCGCCGGCGGCGGCAAGCTCGAGGACATCCCGGCCGACATGCAGCCGGCCTGGGATTTCTTCACCAAGCTGAAGGCCAACGAGCCGCTGATGGGCGAGGACCCCGACTTCACCACCTGGTTCCAGAAGGGCGAGATCGACGTCGCCTGCACCATCTCCTCCAACGCCCGCGAGGCCAAGAAGAACGGCATCGCCATTGCCTGGACGGTGCCGGAGGAAGGCGCCACCTACGAGACCGACGGCCTGTGGGTGCCCAAGTACCTGCCGGAGAACGAACTCTACTGGGCCAAGCAATACGTCGACTTCGCGCTGACCCGCGATGCGCAGCAGGTGTGGCTCGACGGCCTCGGCCTGCCGGGCGTGGCGCCGGGCCTCAACCCGCCGGCCGATCTGGTCGGCGACCCGTCCTATCCGGTGAAGCCCGAAGATTACGCCAAGCTGCTGCGCGTCTCCTCCAGGGTGCAGGTCGAGCATGAGAGCGAGTGGTTCGGCAAGTTCAAGGAGATCATGCAGGGCTGAGCCCTGACTATCTTCCCGCGATCGCCCGTCGCCGTCGGCGGCGGGCCAACCCTTGAAACCTGATCCGGTTCACGATGCGCGTGCGCAAAAATTCCTACCCTCTTTCCTGGCGGCTGATGGACGCCCTCGAAGCCGTGGCGGCCGCGCTGTGGCCGCGGCGCTTCTCGGCGGCGGTGCCCTATCTGATGCTGCTGCCGGCCGCGGTGCTCACCGGCCTCTTGGTGCTCGGCCTCTGGCAGATGGCCGACGGCTCGCTGCGCACGCTCGACACGGCGACCTTCCTGCCGTCGGAGACCTATTCGCTCGCCAACTACCACCGCGCCATCACCGAAAAGCTGTTCGTCACCGTGGCCAGCCGCAGCCTCTACGGCTCGCTGATCGTCACGGCGGCGACGCTGATCCTCGCCTTTCCCTATTCCTACGTCATGGTGCGGACGCGCTCGGCGGTGCTGCGCAAGTTCCTGCTGATCGCCCTGTTCCTGCCCTTCTTCATCGGCCAGGTGGTGCGCGCCTACGGCTGGCTGATCATCCTCGGCTCGCAGGGCATGGTCAACGAGGCGCTCGGCCTCGCCGGCGTGGCGCCGATCCGCCTGCTCTACAACTACCCGGCGGTGCTGTTCGGCCTCGTCCAGTACATGCTGCCCTTCGCCGTGCTGATGCTGGCGCCGGCGCTGACCGCCATTCCCGAGGAGATGGAGGCGGCGGCCGGCTCGCTCGGCGCCAACTGGGTGCGTACCTTCCTCTATGTGGTGCTGCCGATGGCCAAGCCCGGCTTCATCGGCGCCGGCCTCGTGGTGCTGACGCTGTCGCTGACCGACTTCGCCATCCCCGCCATCCTCGGCGGCGGCTCGCAGGACTTCATCGCCAACGCCATCTACGACCAGTTCTTCCGCACTTCCGACCAGGGCATGGGCGCGACGCTGGCGCTGCTGCTGGTCGCCGTCGGCTCGATGATGGTCGGCGTGGTGTTCGCGCTGTTCGGGGCCGGCACGCTGGCCATGGGGAGGAAGTCATGAAGGGCGACCGCTCCAAGGCCGTGACGCTGTGGGCCTTCGTCGTGGCGGCGCTGGTCATGCTGTCGGCGCCGACGCTGGTGGTGCTCGGCGCCTCGTTCACCGCCGGCAACATGATCACCTTCCCGCCGGAGGGGCTGTCGCTGAAGTGGTACGCGAAGATCGCCGGCGCCACCGACCTGCGCGACGCCTTCCTGCGCTCGCTGATCGTCGCCATCATCTGCACGGCGGTGGCTATTCCCACCGGCACGCTGGCCGGCATCGCGCTGGCCAAATACCGGGTGCGCCTCGCCGGCGCCATCCAGGTCTATCTGCTGCTGCCGTTCACCGTGCCGCTGATCGGCTCGGGCATCGGGTTGATGCTGGTGTTCGGCCATTGGGGCGTGCTCGGCCAGTTGTGGCCGGTTGGCGTCGCGGCGGCGGTGATCAATCTGCCGTTCATGATCTGGGCGGTGACGGCCAGTGCTGCCGCCCTCGATCCCGACCTGGAACTGGCCGCCGCCAACTGCGGCGCGCCGCCGCTCTCCACCTTCCTCGCGGTGACCGTGCCGGCGGTGACGCCCGGCATCATCACCGGCGCGCTGCTGATGTTCATCCTAGCGCTCAACGAGTTCCTGGTGTCGCTGCTCTTGGTCGACGCCCGCATCGTCACGCTGCCGGTGCAGATCTACAATTCCATCCGCTCGATCATCACGCCCGACCTCGCCGCCATCTCCGTGGTGTTCATCGCCGTCGCCGCCGCCGCCATCGCGCTGCTCGACCGGCTGGTCGGGCTCGACATTTTCCTGAAATCGAAATGACGGCGTCGCAAACGCCCTGTCCGAGGATTTCCGCCATGACCGACGTTTCCTTCCACGATTACGCCAAGCTCGACGCGGCGGGCCGCGCCGCCCTGCTCAGGCGTTCGGAGACCGATCTCACCTTCTTCCTGGAGAAGGTCGGGCCGATCATCGAGGCGGTGAAGACGGAAGGCGACGCGGCGCTCCATCGCTTTGCCCGCGACCTCGACAAGGCCGACGTCAAGCCCGGCGCGCTGAAGGCGACAGAGGCCGAGTTCGACGCCGCCTTCAAGGCGGTCGAGCCGGAGGTGGTCGAGGCGATCCGCTACGGCATCGACAACATCCGCCGCTTCCACGAGGAGCAGAAGCCGGAGGCGATGTGGCTGAAGGAAATCCGGCCTGGCGCCTTCGCCGGCGACCGGGTGACGCCGATCCGCTCGGTGGCGCTCTACATTCCCAGGGGCAAGGGCGCCTTCCCGTCGGTGACCATGATGACGGCGGTGCCGGCCGTCGTCGCCGGGGTGCCTGAACTGGCGATCGTCACGCCGCCGACGCCGGACGGCTCGGTCGACGCGGCGACGCTGGTGGCCGCCCGTCTCGCCGGGGTCGAGACGGTCTACAAGGTGGGCGGCGCGCAGGCGGTGGCCGCCGTCGCCTTCGGCACGGAGACCGTCAAGCCGGCGCTGAAGATCGTCGGCCCCGGCAGCCCGTGGGTGGTGGCGGCCAAGCGCCTGCTCGGCGGCGTCATCGACGCCGGCCTGCCGGCCGGGCCGTCCGAGGCGATCATCTTCGCCGACGATACCGTGCACGGCGGCCTTGCCGCCCTCGACGTGCTGATCGAGGCCGAGCACGGGCCGGATTCGTCGGCCTATATCGTCACCCATTCGCGCCGTGTCGCCGAGGAGGCGCTGGCCGCGCTGCCCGAGCACTGGGCGCGCATGACGCCGCAGCGCGTCGAGTTCTCCAAGAAGGTGCTCGGCGGCGCCTTCGGCGGCATCATCCTGACCTCGTCGGCCGAGGAGAGCCACGCCTTCGTCAACGCCTACGCGCCGGAGCACCTGGAAATCCTCTCCACCGACCCCTACGCCCATCTCGGCAAGATCACCGAGGCGGCGGAAATCCTGATGGGACCGTATACGCCGGTCTCCATCGCCAATTTCGGCCTCGGCCCCAACGCCGTGCTGCCGACCAGCCGCTGGGCGCGCACCTGGGGGCCGCTGTCGGTGCACGACTTCGTCAAGCGTTCGTCGATCGGTTACGTGACGGCCGGCGCCTATCCCGAGCTTGCCCACACCGCCCGCGTGCTGGCCCGCTACGAGGGCTTCTCCTCCCATGAGAACGCGGTGTCGGCGGTGCGCGACGCCTACCTGAAGGGCTGAGCGATGAAGGCCGTCTGCCTTTACGCCGCCGGCGACCTGCGGGTCGAGGACATCGCGGCGCCCGGCGCGCCGGCCGCTGGCGAGGTGCTGGTGCGGGTGACAGCGGCCGGCATCTGCGGCTCCGACCTGCACAACTGGCGTACCGGCGCCTGGATCAGCCGGTCGCCGTCGGTGGCCGGCCACGAGTTCGCCGGCACTGTCATGGCTCTGGGCGAGGGCATCGCGGGCCTGTCGGTGGGCGACGCGGTGGTGGCCGATTCGCGGGTGACTTGCGGTGTCTGTCCGGCCTGCCGCGGCGGCCGGCCGAACGTCTGCGAGAAGCTCGGCTTCGTCGGCGAGGTCTGCGACGGCGGTTTCGCCGAGGCTGTGCTGCTGCCGGCATCGCTGCTCATCAAGGCGCCGGCCGGCGTCGATGCGGCGGTGCTAGCCATGGCCGAGCCGCTGGCCGTGGCGCTGCATGCGGTGAAGCGACTCGCCGCGCCCAAGGGCTCGCCGGTATTGATCGCCGGCTGCGGGCCGATCGGCGGTCTTGCGGCGCTGCTGCTGTCCGAACGGCATGACGGGCCGATCCTCGTCGCTGATCGCAATGCCGAACGGGCGAGCCGCGTCTCCGGGGTGACCGGCGCTCGCATCGTCGATCTAGCGACTGACGCCATTGCAACGCCGCTCCTCGCCGCGCTCGATGCCACCGGCAACTCTGGTGTGATCGGCAGGCTGATCGACCTCGTCTCGCCCGGAGGTACTCTGGCGCTGGCCGGCATCGGCCACGGCAGCCTCGCCGTCGATCCGACGCGGCTCGTCGAGCGGGAGATCTCGCTGGTCGGCTGCCACGCCTTCGCGGACGAACTGCTGGAGGCGGTAGCGCTGCTGCCGGCGCTGGAAGGCAAGCTGCTGGCGCTGGTCGACGAGACCATCGGCCTCGACGATGTGCCGGCCGCCTACGAACGGCTGGTCGCCGGCCGCTCGTCCGGTCTCAAGACGATCATCCGGCCATGAGCGCGCCGAGCCGCACCGCCGAAATCCGTCGCCTTGCCGCCCGTGACGAGGCGGTAGCCGCGGCCGCGCTGACGACGCTGTTTTCCGACCTGTTCGGCCTTGTTGCCGAAGGGGTCGCCATCAACCGCGACCAGTACAGCCTCAACTCGCTGAATGGCTTCTTCTCGGCCGGCGGCGCCGACTATTTCTTCAAGTTCCACCAGGAGGACGGCGAGGAGGTGATGACCGGCGAGTATTATCGCGCCGACATCCTCGCCCGCGCCGGCCTGCCGGTGGACATGCCGGTGTTCGTCTCCAACCTGCCGGGCGAGCAGGTACTGGTCTATCGCCGCCGCGCCGACCCGCGCTTTTCCGACGTGCTGCGGGCGCTCGACATCGCCGCGCTCGAAGGGCGTCGCGATACAGCCGGCGAGGCGGCGGCGGTCGCCGCCGAGTGTCGCCTCGATGCGGCGGTGGCGCGCGTCTATCTCGACAGCCTGCATCCGATTACCGCCACAGAGGCGGCGGCCGAACCGATCCACCGGCTGTTCCACGATCGCCTGGTCGACATGCCCGGCCGGCGCTTTCCCGGCGGCCGTCTGGCCGGCTTCTATCTCGGCCATACGGCGCGCCTGCCGGGCGTCGAACTCGCCTGGGACGACTTCGCGGCCCGCCGCATCGTCGTCAACGGTCGGGCCTACCGGCGAACGATCGGCGAATTGTTCGCGGCGGCCGGCGCGCGTCTGCGGCCGGCGCTGCTCGCCGATGCCGGCGGCGTGGTGGCTCATGGCGACGCCCATAACGCCAACGTCTGGTATGGCCGGGGCACGGACGGGCCAGACCTCAGCTTCTACGATCCGGCCTTCGCCGGCGAACACGTGCCGTCGCTGCTCGCCGAGGTCAAGGCCACCTTCCACAATGTCTTCGCCCATCCGCTGTGGCTCTACGATCCGGCCGAGGCGACGGAACGCTTCTCGGCCTCGGCACGGCTCGACGGCGGCACGCTCGTCCTTGATACCGACTGGGCGCTGACGCCGGTGCGGCGAGCGCTGCTCGCCGCCAAGGCGGACCTCATCTGGAAGCCGCTGCTCTCCACGCTTGCGGCGCGCGGCCTGCTGCCGGCCGACTGGCGCGAGGTGATCCGGCTCGCCCTCTTCCTTTGCCCGACGCTGGTGATGAACCTCCGCGCCGGCGCGGCGACGCATACGGAGACCTCCTCGGCCATCGCCTTTGCCGTCGCGGTCATGGTCGGCTCGGAGCCGGAAGACGGCGACGACGAGATGACCGCCTTCCTCGAGACAATCGCGCCCTGAAGGCCCCGATCGAATACCTAGGACGTGGACAACGGCCGCCGTTGTTCCCTAGGATGCGTCCGACAAGCGACAGGGGATAGCGCGGAGGGGCGCATCCCGGCCGCGGGGCTCGCCGGAATGGGGCGGCCGGGGAGGGCAGGATGCAGAGCGCCGTCATGAAGGATCTGATCCGCGAGGTGATCGTGGCGCCGCTCGACCGCGGTTTCCTCGCCTTCTCGCACGACTATCCCTATTCCTACACCGGCTGGCACTATCATCCCGAATACGAGCTGCACCTGATCAAGCGCAGCTCCGGCTCGTTCTTCGTCGGCACCTACGCCGGCCGCTTCGAGCCGGGCAACCTGGTGCTGATGGGGCCGAACATGCCGCACATGTGGGTGTCGGACAATTCCTTCAGCGAGCGCGACGACCGGCTGTTCATCCACGACCGCGACATGGCCCTGCAATTCTCCGGCACCTTCGCCGATCGCTGTCTGCAGGTGTTCGCCGACGCGGCGCCGTTCGGCGAGCTGTTCGAGCAGTCGCACGCCGGCATCGAATTTTCGGCCGCCGTGTCGGCCGAGGTGGCGGAACCGCTTTGCCGCCTTACCATCGCCGAGGGTCCGGAGAAGCTGGCGCTGTTCTTCACCGTGTTCAGCGCGCTGGTCGCCGACAAGGGCCGGCGGCTGCTTTGCCCCGGTTTGCCGGCCGATCTCGGTCCGCGCTCGGCCCGCCTCAACTCGGTGCTGCAATTCATTGCCGAGAACTACAACCGCCCCGACCTGACCTGCGGCATGATCGCCGAGCGGGAGGGCATGCCGCTCTCCACCTTCTCGCGCTTCTTCGAGAAGAACCTCAGCTGCTCCTGCCTCGAATACATCAACCGTCTCAGGATCTACAAAGCCTGCCAGCTGCTGATGGAAACGCAGGTGCCGATCACCTCGATCTGCTACGACATCGGCTACGACGTTCTCTCCACCTTCAACCGCAACTTCACCCGCTTCATCGGCGTGTCGCCCAGCGACTTCCGCCACCAGCGCGGCCTGACCTGGCGGCTCGAGCCGGGGGTGCCGTTGTCGGCGGCGGCCGGCGGGCGCCATCGCCGCCGCCGGCCGGCCCCCTC
>LUYO01000193.1:0-1800 GCA_001603295.1 Rhodobacterales bacterium Alpha_02 | reverse complement strand
ACCCCCGACGAGGTCAAGTTCCTCCTCATCGACCCGAAGCGCCTGGAGCTGTCGGCCTATGAGGGGATCCCCCACCTGCTCCACCCCGTCGTGGTGGACCCGAAGAAGGCGTCCATGGTCCTGAAGTGGGCCGTCGAAGAAATGGAGCGCCGCTACCGGGTCATGGGCGAGGTGGGCGCCAAGGGGGTGGACGGGTACAACCGGATGATCGAGAAGGCCAGGAACGACAAGGCGAAGCGGCAGGCCTTCGGGCTGGAGCCCGCCACGGCAAAGCCGGAGGCCGCCCCCGAGACGGAGGAAGCCCTGCCCCCGGAGGCGGAGGGCCAGGCCCTGGCCGTCATCGCGAAGGCCCCGGAAGAGCACGTCCGCCTCTCCTATATCGTCATCGTCATCGACGAGCTGGCGGACCTGATGATGGTGGCCCAGCGGTACGTGGAGGAGTCGCTGGCCCGGCTGGCCCAGATGGCCCGCGCCGCGGGCATCCACCTGATCCTGGCCACCCAGCGGCCCTCGGTGGACGTCATCACCGGCGTCATCAAGGCCAACTTCCCCACCCGCATCTCCTTCCAGGTCTCCTCGAAGGTGGACTCCCGGACGATCCTCGACCAGCTCGGGGCGGAGAGCCTGCTCGGGTCCGGCGACATGCTCTTCATGCCGCCGGGGACCTCCAAGCTGGCCCGCATCCACGGACCCTTCGTCTCGGAGAAGGAGATCGACCGCATCGTCATGTTCATCAAGAAGCAGGGGCAGCCCAGCTTCGATCCCTCCATCACGGAATACCGGCCCGAGACGTCCTCCGCCGAGAGCGACGAGGACGTGGACGAGAAGTACGACGAGGCGGTGGCCCTCGTGGCGGACCTCGGGCAGGCCTCGATCTCCCTGGTCCAGCGCTACCTGAAGGTGGGCTACAACCGGGCCGCCCGGATCATTGAGCGCATGGAGGCCGACGGCATCGTGGGACCCGCCGACGGTGCCAAGCCCCGCAAGGTTCTCGTCAAGAAGCTATAAAAATCAAGCAATTGGTCGCCAAGTTTCAACTGCTTCAAGGGATTTCCCGCGAAAGAACATTCGTCATTTGTCATGACATTTGACGACATTGTCGTCAGTGAAAAATCTCTTTTTCAATTCAGGCGTCTTCAATGTCCGTTCAGCACAATAGACATCAGGTAACGTGTGGTCTCCCAAAAGGGGCAGATCGATTTAGGCCGTGTAATGACAAACCTGTCCCCTTTTTCCTCCTGAGCCTCGGCTGTCCGAAAAACGAGATCGACGCCGAGGTCATGGCGGGAATCCTCCGGGAGGCGGGATACCGGCCGATGGAGCGGCCGGAGGACGCCCGCCTGATCCTCATCAACACCTGCGCCTTCATCCTCCCGGCCAGGGAGGAGTCCATTGAGGCGATCCTGACCCTGGCACAGTACAAGCGGAAAGGAGCCTGCCGCCACTTAGTCGTCACGGGCTGCCTTCCCCAGCGCTACGGCCCGGAGCTGGCGCGGGACCTGCCGGAGGTGGACCTTTTCCTGGGAATCGACGAGATCCCCCGGATCGTCAAGCATGTCGAGAACCTCATTGCCCGGACCCCGCCGGACCGTCTCGCGGCCTCCCGGCACCCGTCCTTCCTGATGGATGCGGCTCTCCCCCGCCTGCTTTCAGGTCTTCCCCATACAGCCTATCTCAAGATCGCCGACGGCTGCTCCAACCGCTGCGCCTATTGCGCCATCCCGGAGATCCGCGGGCCCTACCGGAGCCGGTCCCTGGACGACGTCCTCCGTGAAGCAGAGCGTCTGGTTCATCACGGCA
>LUYO01000192.1:0-5593 GCA_001603295.1 Rhodobacterales bacterium Alpha_02 | reverse complement strand
GGTCCGGGCGGCATTGCCGTCGGAGCCGGGGCCAGTTTCGCCATCCGGCCGGAAAAGGTGCAGATCTCGCTGGAGCCTCCGCCCGCCGGCACGCCCAACGTGCTCACCGGCGAGGTGTGGGACATCGGCTATCTCGGCGACATCTCGGTCTACCGCGTCCGCCTGTCCGGCGGCTCGATCGTCAAGGCCACCGTCGCCAACCTGACCCGAATCGTCGAGCGGCCGATCACCTGGGAAGACAAGGTGTTCCTGACCTGGCCGGTCGATGCCGGCGTCATCCTGGTGAAGTGAGGGGCTGATCATGGCGGAGCGCTGGACGCAGGACGTGAAGCCCTTCCTCGCCAAGTGGGCGCTGGTGGCGGTTCCCTATCTCTGGAGCCTGCTGTTCTTCCTGGCGCCGTTCCTGATCATCTTCAAGATATCGCTGTCCGAGACGGCGATCGCCATGCCGCCGTACACGCCGGTCATCGCCGGCCTTGGCGACCTCTGGACCAAGCTCTCCGATTTCACCTTCGACAATTACGTCTTCCTGACCGAAGATCCGCTCTACTACTCGGCCTATCTGTCGAGCCTGCGCATCGCGCTGGTGTCGACGGTGCTGCTGCTGGTCGTCGGCTATCCGATCGCCTACGGCATGGCGCGGGCGCCCAAGTCGCTGCGCAACGCCCTGGTGATGGCGGTGATCCTGCCGTTCTGGACCAGCTTCCTGATCCGCGTCTACGCCTGGATCGGCATCCTGAAGCCGGAGGGGCTGCTGACCATCGCCCTGCAGGGCCTCGGCCTCCTCGGGCCGGACCAGCAGGTCCACATCTACAACACCGAGATCGCCGTGTTCATCGGCATCGTCTATTCCTATCTGCCGTTCATGGTGCTGCCGCTCTACGCCGCGCTCGAGAAGCTCGACGCGACGCTGCTCGAAGCGGCCGCCGATCTCGGCTGCCCGCCGACCAAGTCCTTCTGGGTGATCACCTTCCCGCTGTCGCTGCCCGGCGTCATCGCCGGCTGCTTCCTGTGCTTCATCCCGATCGTCGGCGAGTTCGTCATCCCCGATCTGCTCGGCGGCTCGGAGACGCTGATGATCGGCAAGACGCTGTGGGCCGAGTTCTTCAACAACCGCGACTGGCCGGTGTCGTCGGCGGTGGCGGTGGTGCTGCTGATCATCCTGGTGGTGCCGATCGTCATCTTCCAGAACCAGCAGAAGAAGGCCTGAGGAGCGCGCCATGAACAAGACCACGAGCTGGTTCAACGTCACCTCGCTGGTGTTCGGCTTCGCCTTCCTCTACGTGCCGATCCTCATCCTGGTGGTCTATTCCTTCAACGCTTCCAAGCTGGTTACCGTCTGGGGCGGACTGTCGGCGCGCTGGTACCTCGAGCTGGTGCGCGATCAGGCGATCATCGATGCCGCCTGGGTGACCATCCGCGTCGGCTTCCTGTCGGCGTCCTTCGCCACGGTGCTCGGCACCATGGCGGCGCTGGTGCTCGACCGCTATCGCAAATTCCACGGCCGCGCGCTGTTCTCGGGCATGGTCTACGCGCCGCTGGTCATGCCGGAGGTGATCACCGGCCTGTCGCTCCTGCTGCTGTTCGTCGCCATCGGCTTCGACCGCGGCTTCTGGACGGTGGTGATCGCCCATACCACGCTCACCATGTGCTTCGTCGCCGTGGTGGTGCAGTCGCGCCTCGTCACGCTCGACCGCAGCCTGGAGGAGGCCGCCCTCGACCTCGGCTGCCCGCCGGTGAAGACCTTCTTCCTGATCATCCTGCCGCTGATCCTGCCCGGCGTCGTCGCCGGCTGGATGCTGGCCTTCACGCTGTCGCTCGACGACCTGGTGATCGCCTCCTTCACCACCGGCCCCGGCGCCACCACGCTGCCGATCAAGATCTACTCGATGGTCCGCCTCGGCGTGACGCCGGAGATCAACGCCATCTCCACCATCCTGATCTCGGTGATCGCCGTCGGCGTCATCGTGGCGTCGGTGCTGTCGCATCGCTCGCAGGTGGAAAAGGAGAAGGCCGAGCGCGCCGTGTTCCTCGCCGGCTGAGTCTCGGGCCAGCCCCGCAAGGCGGAATTTTTCGGAACGATAGAAAAAGCGCCGCCACTCCGACCTCGGGGCAATTGCCGGCCTAAGCCTTTTGCTCATAAAGTGGTTTCCGGGTGAACCGGACGGGGGGCACCCGCGCAAAGACGGCTTGCAATTCTTCTGACTTATCGTAAGTTAGAAGAATTCTAACCAAGGAGGTTGTCATGCGTGGGAATGAGAAAGTCATTGAACGGCTGAACGAAGCGTTGTTTCTCGAACTTGGCGCCGTCAACCAGTACTGGCTGCATTACCGACTCCTCGACGACATGGGCATCACCAAGTTCGCCAAGAAGGAGCGCGAGGAGTCGATCGAGGAGATGCATCACGCCGACCGGCTGATCTCCCGCATCATCTTCCTCGAAGGCCATCCCAACCTCCAGACCATTCCGCCGCTCCGCATCGGCCAGACGGTTCGCGAGATCCTCGAGGCCGACCTGGCCGGCGAGATCGACGCACGCACCTCCTACCGGGCCTCGCGCCTTCTGTGCGCCGAGGAAGGCGACTACGTATCGATGGAGCTGTTCACCGACCTCCTGAAGGACGAGGAAGGTCACATCGACTTCCTGGAATCGCAGATTTCCCTCTACGACAAGATCGGCGAAGTCGCCTACATCCAGCTCAATTCCGACAGCACCGACAAGGTCGACTGACGCCGCGGCCCGCGATTCCGGGCCTGGCGGTGGACGGCGGGAATAGCACGGCCGATGCGGCGGCACTGCCGGGCATCGGAGGGAAGGCGTGTCGGCCGGTTCCCGTAAGTGGAAGGATGACGGTCAGGCGTCGGCGGCGACGCGGCGCCGGGTCGGCATCTTGTCGCGATAGGCGCGCTGCTGCTCAACGATCTGCTGCCGGCGTTCGGCAAGGTCGTCGGCGGCGAGGCGCTTCTCGATATGCGCGTTGATGATGTCAATGGCCAGCGGAAAGCAGCCGCAGCAGCGGCCGCGTGTGCCGAGCCGGCGGTAGACGAGACCGGGGGTGATGACGCGTAGCGGCATCTCGGTCAGGAGTTCGTCGACGGCTCCCTGAATGTCTTCGACGGTCAGGACGTTGCAGTGACAGACGATCATCGACGGACTCCGGGGCGCGCCCTCGGCGGCGCCCGTGGCTCATTTGCCGGGCGGCGGCCGGTGTTTCCCGACCGGCTTTGTTGATAATCATTATCAAGTTCATTTGCAAGCGCGGGCAAGCCCTCGGAGCCTCGCCGCAGATCTGCCGGGCGGCCGACGCAGGGCTCAAGCTGCGGCGTCTAAGGGGTTTTCCGGAGAATGGACGCGAAAAAACACCCGGCGGAGGGCTCCGCCGGGTGTCGCGTTTCATCCGGGTGTCGCGGCTCCCTATTCGGCGAGCACGCGGGTCGACGGGAAGGTGATCTGGATCATCGTGCCCTGGCCGGGCGTCGAGTCGATCTGGAAGGCGGCGCGGTTGGCTTCGACCAGCGCCTTGGTCAGTGGCAGGCCGAGGCCGGTGCCGCCACCGGTGCGCGAGGTCGAGAGCTGGCGGAACGGCTCCATCGCCTTGACGATGTCGCCCTCGCTCATGCCCTGGCCGGTGTCGCGCACCCTGAGCACCACCTCGCCGGTATCCTCGTAGAGTGTCGAGATGATCACCTGTCCGCCAGCCGTGTTGAACTTCACGGCGTTGGACAGCAGGTTCAGCACGATCTGCCTGAGGCTGCGGCTGTCGGCCACCACGGGCGGCAGGCTGGACGACAGCGAGGTGCGGATGATGATCCGCTCGCGGTTGGCCTGCGGCTGCATCAGCGCCGCGCACTCCCGCACCACGTCGTTGAGCCCGACGGCCTCGAAGGTCAGCTCGAGCTTGCCGGCCTCGATCTTCGAGAGGTCCAGGAGGTCGTTGACCAGACTCATGATGTGGGTGCCCGACACGTGGATGTCGCGCAGGTATTCCTTGTAGCGCTCGTTGCCCACCGGGCCGAAGCGCTCCTCCATCATCACCTCGGAGAAGCCGATGATGGCGTTGAGCGGCGTGCGGATCTCGTGGCTCATCTTGGCCAGGAAGTCGGACTTCTGCGACGAGGCGTTCTCGGCTGCCTTCTTGGCCGAGGTCAGTTCCTCCTCGGCCCGCTTCCACTGGGTGATGTCGCGCAGCACGGCGCAGAACTTGGTCGGCGATACCCGGCCGACGGTCATGAACAGCGGCACCAGGCCGCCGCCGGCCACCCGGCCGATCACCTCGCGGCCGTCGTTGAGCACGCTCGAAAGGGCGTTGCGGCTGAGGCCGTCGAGATAGTCGAGGGCCGAGCGGTGGCTTTCCGGCGCCAGCAGGTCGACGAAGGCCATGCCGATCATCTGCGATCGCTCGCTGCCGAACAACGCCTCTGCCGACTTGTTGGCGCCGATCACCAGGCCCTTCTGGTCGAGCACCAGCACGCCGTCGGTGGCGGTGTCGAGGATGGCCTCCATGTCCTCCACCCGCTGCTCGGCGGTGGCGAGGCGGTCGCGGCTGGTGGTCGCCGCCGTTTCCTGCACCACCAGCAGCGAGGCGATGCCGCCAGCCATCGGCATGGAGTGCAGGCGGGCCGACACCGGGATCTCGACGCCGTCGCGCCGCCGCACGGTGGGGATGGCCGCGTCGCGGTTGAGGGCGGCGCCCTCGAACACCTGGGCGAAACCACCGTCGGCCTCGATCGCTACGACGTCCGGATAGCCGGAGAGGTCCAGGAAGGCGCGGTTGGCGTGAATGATGTTGCCGTCCCTCAGGATGGCCAGCGCCACCGGCAGCTTGTCGAGCAGCGCGATGTCGATCGACGGCCCGGCGCTCGGCGTCGTCTCGATCACCCGCGGCCGGGCGATCACCGATCGGTCGGACGATTCGGCGACGATGCGCGGCCCGAAGGCATCGGCCAGCGCCTCGGCGATCTTGTCGAAGGCGTCGCGCTCAGGCTTGGACAGCCCCCGCGCCTTGTCGTCGCCGAGGCTGGCGAAGGCCGTCCGGTGCGGCGCCGGCGATTCGGGTTCTTCGGCAACCGGCGGGGCAGGGGGCTCGGACTCGGTGGCGACTTCGGCCGGAGCTTGCGTCTCCTCCGCGACCGATTCCTCGGCTTCGGTCAGTTCGAGAATGTCGGATTCGGCTTCGATCTCGACCGGGATTTCCGGCCGCTCGGCGACCGATTCCTCGACGACGATATCCTCGACGATGTCGGCCGGCGCTTCCGGCTCCTCGGCCGTCAGCGCCTCAGTGGCGACTTCCTCGACGACGTCAGCCGGCACTGGCTCGTCAGGCTCGGCTAGAGTCTCCGGCTCATCGTCAGCCGACTCGTCGATCGATGTCGGCTCCTCGTATGCGGCCTCGATCTCGACGGCAGCTTCGGTGTCGGCGGGTTCTTCCACCAACTCGGCGACGTCCTCGGTCGGCGCCTCAATGGCGATATCGGCCGGCGGGGGAAGGTCGGCCTCGGCCGCTGCTTCCAGCTCATCGTCAGCCGACTCTTCGATCGATGTCGGCTCCTCGTATGCGGCCTCGATCTCGACGGCAGCTTCGGTGTCGGCGGG
>LUYO01000028.1:0-12638 GCA_001603295.1 Rhodobacterales bacterium Alpha_02 | reverse complement strand
CTTCTCGGCGGCGGCCTGGGCGCCGGCCGCCACGATCTTCCAATACTGGCTCGACAGCGTCTTCAGGACGACGGCGATCTTGACCTTGTCGGCGGCGACGGCCGGGCTGCTGACGGCGGTGATCGCCGGGAGAGCAGCAACGGCGAATGCACCGGCCATCAGGGCGGCAACGAAAGTTCTCCGATTCATGGTCTCACTCCCTTATTGTAAGCAGGTCTGTTGCAGGTTCCGCATTTCCTCACTACGAAACCCCCATTACGCCCATGTCGATATTTGAGAACATCTATTAGGCGTAACTAGTCAGGTGGCCCGTCCCGGGGATTGTCTTCAGCGGGCGGACTTCATGACATTCTGGCGCAGAACGTCGACGGCCACGGCAACCACGATCACCGCGCCGATGGCGAAGGTCTGGAAGGCGCTGTCGACATTCAGAAGGTTGAGGCCGTTGCGCAGCACGGCGATCAGCAGCACGCCGATGATCGTGTTGCCGATCGAGCCGACGCCGCCGAAGAAGCTGGCGCCGCCGATGATGACGGCCGCGATGGCGTCGGTCTCATAGTCGAGGCCGGCCAGCGGATAGACGGCATTGACGCGGCCGGCCAGCACAAGGCCGGCCAACGCCGCCGTGAGGCCGGACATCGTATAGACGAGGTTCAGGATGCCATTGACCTTGATACCCGACAGGCGCGCCGCTTCCTTGTTGCCGCCGACGGCGTAGATGTAGCGGCCGGTCGACGTGCGGGTCAGGAAGAAGTACATGCCGATGTAGAGGATGGCGACGAGAATGAAGCTCACCGGCACCTGACCGATGGAGTTGTTGCCGAGGAACTGGATTTCCTCGGGGAACATGCTGATCGGCGCGGCGGCGGTGACGAACAGCGCGATGCCGCGGGCCATCTTCTGCATGCCGAGCGTCGAGATGAACGGGTGGGGCAGGCGCAGCTTGGTGAGCAGGAGGCCGTTGGCGAGGCCGAGCAGGGCGCCCGAGCCGAGGCACACCAGGATGGCCGGATAGGGGCCCCAGCCCCAGCGGTCGGAGGCAATGCCCATCATCATGGTCGACAGCGCCAGCACCGAGCCGACGCTGAGGTCGATGCCCGCCGTCAGGATGGCGAGGAACATGCCGATCGACACGATGGCGCTGACCGCCGCCTGCGAGGCGACGTTCATCAGGTTGTCCATGGTCAGGAAGCGCGGCGACAGCACGCTCATCACCGCGCAGAGCAGGATCAGGCTCAGGAGGACGCCGAGCTGGTAGAGCTTCTCCGTCATGGCGGCGTTCCTGGCGATCGCCTTGTCGCTCGGCAGCTTGTCGTTGGTCAGGGCCTCGTTGGACATCAGAAAATTCCTCCCACGGAATTCGGTCCGGCCGCGCGGGGCCGGGAAAAGCTGGTCGGGACGCTCGGGATCAGGACGCCTGCTTGAAGCCGGACGCGGCGTACATGATCTTTTCCTGCGTCGCTTCCTCCTGCGTCATCTCGCCGGTGATCTCGCCCTCGTGCATGACGAGGATCCGGTCGGCCATGCCCATCACCTCCTCCATTTCCGAGCAGATGATGATGACGCCGGCGCCGTCGGCGACCAGCTGGTTGATCAGCTTGTAGACTTCGACCTTGGCGCCGACGTCGATGCCGCGCGTCGGCTCATCGAAGATGAAGATCCTGGCGTTGGACAGCAGCCACTTGGCGATGACCACCTTCTGCTGATTGCCGCCCGACAGCTTGCCGACCAGCATGTCCATGCCCGACGTCTTGAGGCGCATCTCCGAGCAGATCTTGCGGGCGACGTCCCGGAGGCGCTTGAGACTCAGCCAGCCGGCCTTGCCGTACTTGTGCATCTTGACGATGGTCGCGTTGAAGGCGACGCTCTGGATCAGGATGAGGCCCTGTTCCTTGCGGTTCTCGGTCAGGAAGGCGATGCCGGCGTTGATCGAGTCGATCGGCTGGCGGATCTTCACTTCCTTGCCGAACACCTCGATCGTGCCGCTGTCGTAGGGATCGGCGCCGGTGATGGCGCGCGCCGTCTCGGTGCGTCCGGCGCCGACCAGGCCGGCGAAGCCGAGGACCTCTCCCGCCCTCAGCTCGAAGGATACGTCGTGCAGCACGCCCTTCCGGTTGAGGTTCCTGACCGACAGCACGACGTCGCCGTGCGGCGCCCGTTCCTTGGGATACTTGTTCTGGATGCTGCGGCCGACCATCAGCTGGATGATGTCGGCGACGGAACGTTCCTTCATGACGAAGGACTCGATGGTGCGGCCATCGCGCATCACGGTGACGGTGTCGCAATTCTCGCGCACCTCGTCGAGGCGGTGCGAGATGAACAGGATGGCGACGCCGCGCTCCTTCATCTGCGCCATCACCCGGAAGAGGTCGTGTGCCTCTTTCTCGCTGAGGCTGGACGTCGGCTCGTCCATGATGATCAGCTTGGCGTTCGACCACACCGCGCGGCAGATCTCGACCATCTGCTGATGGCCGACGCCGAGCGTGCCGAGCCGGGCGGTCGGCGACACGGCCAGGCCGAGGTCGGCGAGCAACTCGGCCGCCTTGGCGTTCATCTGCGCGCGGTCGAGCAGGTTGAACGACGGCGCCAGATACATCTCGCGGCCGAGGAAGATGTTCTCGGCGACGGAGAGATGCGGAATGAGGTTCAGTTCCTGGTAGATGCAGCCGATGCCGATGCCCATCGCCCGGCGCGGGTCGAGGGACGTATAGGTCACGCCGTCGAACTCGATGGTGCCGGAATCGGGAGTGTAGGCGCCGGTCAGCATCTTGATCAGCGTCGACTTGCCGGCGCCGTTCTCGCCGCAGATGCCGTGGATCTCGCCGGCGCGCGCTTCGATGTCGACGCCGTCCAGCGCGACGACGCCGGGAAACTTCTTCGTTAGGCCCTTGACTCTCAGCAGGATTCCATCGGCGACCATTTCCGATACCTCAATTGCAGTGCCGAGCAACCGGTCGCCGCGCCGCCCGGGAACTGGCGTCGCTGCCTGACGGTTCTCCCCCACTATCGACCGATCGGCTCCTCCCGGATCGGCCTCCTCCCAAGCTTCGCTCAATCAAGAATGAAGCGACTGTTTTCCCGTTCAGAATGGAAGATTAGTTCCATATCCGGTCTGTGCCGTCAAGCCCCCTTCCGACGGACGGCCGTCCGCCGCGGTCCACCGACGGCCATCGCCGAAGCTGTCAAAAGTCGCTCAAAATGTTGAAATCCGCCAGCTAATAAGAGTGGTTCTCTGCTACCTGCGAAACGAGAGATCGACTTCGGTCATACTAACGTATGAAATAAGTGTTTCATGCTCGACAGAACGCAGTCTGCCCGTCTCAATCGATCGGTCCAGCCCATGGGGCATTCCGCCGGATATGCCCCGGCCGCCTCGGCCCTGCGATCCACGAGAAACCGGCCGGCCCGCACGCCCCTGGCGCGGATACGGTCGAGGCCCCGCCGGCGCCAGCGGATGAAGCGGGTATAGAGTGTCTTGTGCGGAACCGTAGCCAGACGGCGCGTTCTTCCACTACAGGCCGTTCCCGATTGCTTGGACGATGCCACGTGCTGGTCATCGACATGGCGCTGCCGGGTAGAACCGGCCCATGGCGCATCCCTCTTCCCTGCGAGGAAGTTGCATCACCAAAATCTGCGGTCAAACAGCGCTCCAAGGGCGGGGAGTTAGCGCCGCGCCGCCTCGGCGATCAGCGCGGCGACCAGTCGCTCTACTTGCGCTGCCGGCTCGCCCGAGAGAGTGCCGCGCGCATCGAAGGCCGCGTCGGCGTGTGGCACCGCCACCTGCTCGACGAGGACACGGGCGCCGAGGGCGTTCTCCAGGATCAATCTCAGCTGCATCAGCGACCTTATGCCGGCGAACGCGTCGACCGAGGCGGCGCCGATGGCGAAAACGCGTTGGGTCCACAGGCCGCGTCGGCGGTCGCCCTGGACGCGGCTCAGCCAGTCGATGCTGTTTTTCAGAAGCGGTGTCAGCGAATGATTGTATTCGGGCGAGGCGATGAACACGCCGTCGGCGGCGAGCATCTGGTCGGCGAGCTTCAGCGCCGCCTCGGGCACGCCGCGCGCCATCTCGTCGTCGCCGTCATAGAGCGGCATCGGATAGTCGGCGAGCGACAGGAGCCGCGCCTCGGCGTCGCGCAGCGCGATCTCTCGCGCCATCAGCGCCGCGAGGCGGCCGTTGCAACTGCCGCCGCGCGTCGAGCCGGCGAACAGCAGGATGACCGGCCGCCGGCCGATCACGGCCGCGCCGCCGGTCCCGGCACCGGGCAGGCGACGCCGGTACCGCCGAGGCCGCAATAGCCGCCGGGATTCTTGGCTAGATACTGCTGATGGTAGTCCTCGGCGAAGTAATAGGGGCCGGCCGGCTCGATCGCCGTGGTGACCGGCTCGGAGAATCCGGCCAGCGCCAGCGCCTCGCCATAGGCCGCCCGCGCCGCCTCGGCGACGGCGCGCTGCGCCGTGTCGTGGACGTAGATCGCCGAGCGGTACTGGGTGCCGACGTCGTTGCCCTGGCGCATGCCCTGCGTCGGGTCGTGGCTCTCGAAGAACACCCGCACGAGGTCGGCATAGGAGACGACGCTCGGATCGAACGTCACGTCCACCGCCTCGGCATGGCCGGTGCGGCCCGAGCAGACCTCCTCGTAGGTGGGATTTTCGGTGATGCCGCCGGTGTAGCCGACCGACGTCACGTAGACGCCCGGCAGCTGCCAGAACAGCCGCTCGGCGCCCCAGAAGCAGCCCAGCGCAAAGGTGGCGACGGCAAGTCCTTCGGGGTGCGGCCCCTTCAGCGGACGGCCGTTGACGAAATGCCGCTCGGCGGTGGGAAGCGGCTCGGGGCGGCCGGGCAGCGCCGTCTCAAGCGTCGGCAGGGCGGCCGGCTTGCGGAATGTCTCGAAGAGGGCCATGGCGTCTCCTTCTCTCCCATCCCCCGGATCGGTCCTTCAAGATGGAACCGCCGCCGCCGCTTTGCAAGCCGGGCCGGCGGAGCGGATCGGGCGGACGTCCGGGCCGAACCGCGCTGGTGTCTCGCCGACGCTTTGTTATAAGGGGCGGCAGAGGAGACCTGTACCGATGGCGCCCCGCAAGCTCGACCGATCGCTGATCCGTGGCTTCGACCTGTTCCGCGACATGACCGAGGACAATCTCGATGCCGTGCTGGCCACCGTGCAGGTGCGCACCGTCGAGCCGGGCGAGCCGGTGTTCAGCCAGGGCGCGGCGGCCGACGAGTTCTTCCTGCTGCTGCACGGCCATCTCAAGGTGGTGCAGGTGACGCCGTCCGGCGAGCAGGTGGTGGTGCGCCACGTGCTGCCGGGCGAGGTGTTCGGCATCGCCCGCGCCATCCGCCGCGCCGACTATCCGGCCACCGCCGAGGCGGTGACCGAGAGCATCGTCCTCGCCTGGATGTCGACCCAGTGGCCGGATTTCGTGGCGCTCAACCCGGTACTGGCCGTCAACGCCCTGGAGGCGGTGGGCGAGCGGCTGCAGGAGGCGCATACCCGCATCCGCGAGCTGTCGACCGAGGAAGTGGAGCGCCGCGTCGCCCACGCTCTTCTGCGGCTGGTCCGACGGGCCGGCCGCCGGGAAGAGGGCGGCATCCGCATCGATTTCCCGCTGACCCGCCAGGACATCGCCGAGATGACCGGCACCACGCTGCACACGGTGAGCCGGCTGCTCAGCGCCTGGGAGGCGCAGGGCATCGTCAAGAGCGCCCGGCGCAAGATCGCCGTCACCGACGAGGCGCGGCTCGCGGCCTTGGCGCGTGGCTGAAGCATCGGACCGAAAAGTGGGTCCACTTCTCGGATAAATCCGATGCATGAACAAAAGCCCAGATCAGATCCAGCCGAGGCTCGACGCGGCGATCACCACCAGCGCCAGCGCGCCGACCCAGAGCGGCAGGGCGGTGAAACGCCGCCGCCGATGGCCGTCGGCGGTGGCGGCGCGGGCGGCGAGGAGTTCGACGGCATCGAACAGGCGCGGCAGGCGCGGGGCGAGGGCGGCGAGATTGCCGAGCGTCGTCGCCGCCGTTTCCAGCCGGCCGATCGGCCCGAGGTTGCGGGCGATCCAGCCGCCGACCACCGGCTCGGACACTTTCCACATGTCGAGGTGGGGATCGAGGGAGCGGGCGACGCCCTCCACCACCACCATGGTCTTCTGCAGGAGGATCAGCTCGGGCCGCGTCTGCATGGCGAACAGCTCGGTGGTCTCAAACAACTGGTTGAGCAGCCGCGACATGGCGATCTCCGAGGCCGGCACGCCGTGGAGCGGCTCGCCCACTGCGCGCAGCGCTTGGGCGAAGGTTTCGAGTTCCTGCTCGGCCGGCACGTAGCCGGCCTCGAAATGCACCTCGGCCACCCGGCGGTAGTTGCGGGTGATGAAGCCGTGCAGGATCTCGGCGAGGTAGCGGCGCTCGCGCGGGCCGAGGCGGCCGACGATGCCGAAGTCGACGGCGACGATGCGGCCGGCGGCGTCGACGAACAGGTTGCCCTGGTGCATGTCGGCGTGGAAGAAGCCGTCGCGCAGCGCGTGCCGCAGGAACGACTGCAGCAGCGTGGCGGCGAGCTTCTGCGGGTCGTGACCGGCGGCGCGGATGGCACCGAGGTCGGACAGCTTCAGGCCGTCGATCCACTCCATGGTCAGCACGGCGCGGCTGGTGCGCCGCCAGTCGACGGTGGGCACGCGGAAGTCGGGATCATCGGCCGTGTTCTGCGCCATCTCGGAGAGGGCGGCCGCCTCGAGGCGGAAATCCATCTCCAGCGTCAGCGAGCGGGCGAGCGTGTCGACGACGGCCACCGGCCTGAGGCGGCGGGCGCGCGGCGCCACCCTCTCGATCAGCCGGGCGGCCAGGTAGAAGCCGGCGAGGTCGGAGGCGATGCGTCCCTCAACGCCGGGCCGCAGCACCTTCACCGCCACGTCGCGGCGCGTGCCGTCGCGCTCGATGACCGTCGCCTTGTGTACCTGGGCGATCGAGGCGGCGGCGATCGGCGCCGACAGCTCGGGGAACAGTCGCTCGGCGTCAAGGCCGAAGCTGTCGCCGATCACCGCCCGGGCGCCGGTGAGGCCGAAGTCGGGCATGGCGTCCTGCAACTCGCTGAGGTCGGCGGCGAGCGCCGCGCCCACCACGTCCGGCCGCGTGGCGAGGAACTGGCCGAGCTTGACGTAGGACGGGCCGAGCCGCGAGAAGGCGATGGAAAGGCGTTCCGCCCGGCTGGCGGCGCTGCGCCGGCGGATCGCCCCGGCGAGCACGAGCGCCGCCGATACGGCGAAGGGGCGCGGCTCGGGCAGCGGCAGGGCGTTGATCACTCCCTCGCGGGCGAGCACGTAGGCGGCGCGGACGAGGCGGGCGAGATCGACGAGAAGCATCCGGCAGGTTCCTGGAGCATTTCCCGACCGGACGGTTCGATCCGATCGGACAGGAAATGCCTGAGAGTCAATGGATCGCCCATCTCCGGTCCGGATCGGTGGATCCGGGCCGAAAGGCGAGAGGGCGGTCAGATCTTGACGCCGACGTGCAGCGCCACCACGCCGAGCGTCATGTTGGTGTAGCCGACGCGGCAGAAGCCGGCCGCCTCGATCATCGCCTTGAAGCGCTCCTGATCGGGGAAGCGGCGGATCGATTCGACGAGATAGCGGTAGCTCGCCTCGTCCTTCGCCACGACGCGGCCGATCTTCGGCACCAGATGGAAAGAGTAGAGGTCGTAGACCTTGTCGGCGAGCGGCGCCTCTACGCGCGAGAATTCGAGTGAGAGGAAGCGGCCGCCCGGCTTCAGCACCCGGTAGGCCTCGGAGAGCGCCTTGTCGATCTTCGGCACGTTGCGGATGCCGAAGGCGATCGTGTAGGCGTCGAAGCTCTGGTCCGGCCAGGGCAGGTCCTCGGCGTTGGCCTCGACGAACTCCAGCTTGTCGAGCCCGCGCGCCCTGGCCCGCTCGCGGCCGACCTCCAGCATCGAGGAGTTGATGTCGGCGACGGTGATCTCGGCGGTGCGGTTCGAGCGCTCGGCGATGCGGAAGGCGATGTCGCCGGTGCCTCCAGCCATGTCGAGCACCTTGAACGGCCGCTTGCCCGAGCGCGGCGGCGCCAGGCGGGAGACCATGGCATCCTTCCAGAGCCGGTGCAGGCCGCCCGACATCAGATCGTTCATCAGGTCGTAGCGGCCGGCCACCGAATGGAAGACGCGGTCGACGAGGCCCTGCTTTTCGTGCGGATCGACCTCGCGAAAGCCGAAGGAAGTGCTGTTGTCCGTCATCGTCCGTCCCGTCCTGCCGTGAGTCGCGCCGGCCGCCCGCCCGAAAGCGCGCCGCCGGCCTTGCCGGCGACCATAGCCCAACGATACGACGGACGCTATGTTGGCCTCGGACGGCGGCGCGGTCGCCGCGATGCGGAGTTTCTCACGACATGCCCGAACTGCCGGAAGTCGAGACGGTGCGGCGCGGCCTGTCGCCGCTGTTCGAGGGGGCGGTCATCGAGCGGCTGACGCTCGCCCGGCCGTCCCTGCGCTATCCCTTCCCCGAGCGCTTCGCCGAGCGCCTCGGCGGCCGGCGCGTGCTCGGGCTCGGCCGGCGGTCGAAATACCTGCTGTTCGAGCTTGAAGGCGACGAGACGCTGCTCGCTCATCTGGGCATGTCCGGCTCCTTCCGCATCGAGGCGGCCGGCGGTGTTGCGGACACGCCCGGAGACTTCGCGCTCGCCCGTTCGCGCGATCCCCGCCACGACCACGTCCGTTTCGATCTCCGGGGCGGGGCGGCCGTCGTCTACAACGATCCCCGGCGCTTCGGCTTCATGGACCTGTTGCCGCGCGAGGGACTCGAGCGTCACCCGCGCCTCAGGGACCTCGGCGTCGAGCCGACCTCCAACCTGTTCTCGGCGGCGACGCTCGCCGCCTTCGCGGAGCGCCGCACGCCGCTGAAGGCGGCCCTTCTCGACCAGACGGTGGTCACCGGCCTCGGCAACATCTACGTCGCCGAGGCGCTGTGGCGGGCCGGCCTCGACCCGCGCCGGCCGGCCTCCGTCTTGGCCGATGCCGCCGTCGCCGAAGCCCTCGCTGCGGCGATCCGTGCCGTCATCGCCGAGGCGATCGAGGCCGGCGGCTCCTCCTTGCGCGATCACATGCGCACCGACGGCACGCTCGGCTATTTCCAGCACCGCTTCGCCGTCTACGACCGCGAAGGCGAGCCCTGCCGCCGGCCGGGCTGCGGCGGCACGGTGACGCGCCTGCGTCAGGCCGGGCGGTCGACCTTCTTTTGTCCGTCCTGCCAGCGCTGACGGCGTTGACGGCGGCCGCGCCAGCGTCTATAAGCCCGCCCCAAGGACGGTGGCCGGCGGTCGTCGGCCTCCGACAGGATTTATGTCGTCCGCGTGGCCGGGTCCGGCAGCCGCGACGGCTCAACAACAAGGCCCGGCGTCGCCGGGAGAGAGAAAGGCTGGAGCATGGCCAATACGTCGTCGGCCAAGAAGGCGGCCCGCAAGATCGCGGCCCGTACCGAAGTCAACAAGGCCCGCCGCAGCCGCATGCGGTCCTTCGTGCGCAAGTTCGAGGAGGCCGCCGCCGCTGGTGACAAGGCCGCCGCCACCGAGGCCTTCAAGGCTGTCGAGCCGGAGATCATGCGCGCGGCGACCAAGGGCATCGTTCACAAGAACACCGCCTCGCGCAAGGTGTCGCGCCTTGCCGCTCGCCTCAAGGCGATCAGCGTCTGATTGTCTGTCTGCGGGTGTGGGCCGACGTCCGTACCTGTCTTTGACGATCCTTCGGGGCCCGGCGTCGCGCTGGGCCCTTTTGCTTTTCCGGCTCGGGCGGACGTGGTTTGCCGTACTGGCGGGGCGAGAGTCGGGTGTCAGATTTTCTGTTTAAAAAACAATGATTTGGCCATACGTCGGCTCCGGGCGGTATCGATTCCGGCGCAATGGAAACCAAAACGCGGCTAAGGAATGGCGGAGCCGGCGGCTTACGACCAAATGCGGTTCAGCCGGATGGGAAGCTGCAAATCTTTGAATCGCCTAGGCTTCGCCGTTCGACTTTCGGAGGGCCTCCGGCCGGGTAAAAAGCGGGTTAACGCCCTAGGGAGATTCGGCTCTTGCCCGTCCCTTGGGGGCTGTGTATGGTCACCCCTGTTGTCGCCGGCGGGCCAAGCACTCGCTTGCCAATGTAAGCTAAAGCAGGGGGCTAGCCGTCGGTAAGTCTTCGAATACGATAGCCGAGGCAAAGTAGCCAACTCATTCCGGGAAAGGCAGTTCGTTATAAGTGCGCTTTTGGCGCGCGATTTTGTTTTGTCTTTTCTTCAGGGTTTATCTTGGGGTGGTGGGGCGATCTTGAATACGGGGTCTTTCGACGAGAATCCGGGTCATGCGGGAGACGTCGGCGTGCGCGAGGCGTGGGCGGCGCTGGCCGCTGATCCCTCAGCGCATCTGGTCGACGTCCGCACGGTGGCCGAATGGAACTTCGTCGGCCTGCCCGATCTCGGCGCCCTCGGCAAGCGGGTGCTGCTCGTCGAGTGGCAGCGCTTTCCGGACATGACCGTCAACTCCGCCTTCGTCGATGAGCTGGGCGAGGCGCTGGCCGACCTTGGGATCGGCGACGAGGTGTCGCTCTATTTCCTCTGCCGGTCGGGCGCCCGCAGCCGGTCGGCGGCGATGGCGGCGACCGCCGCTGGCATCAAGCGGGCCTTCAACGTGGCGGGCGGCTTCGAGGGCGCGCTCGGCCCGGACCGACACCGGGGCTGCGTCGACGGCTGGAAGGCCGGCGGCCTGCCCTGGATCCAGAGCTGAGACCGTCAGGACGGCTGCGGCCGGCATCGGAACAGCCGAAGGGCGCGTTTTCCGAAAGGAGACGGCCGTCTGTTCCCCCTCTCCGAAAGGAGAGGCATGATGGACCTTCCGGCTGCGGGCGGAAGAGTGAGCAAGCGGTTCGGGGGATCCTCCGGGCCGCGCGGCGGATGTTCCTGGCGGAAGCATCCGGCGCGAGTTTGGCGTAGAGACGAGTTTGATGGAGGCCGAAACATGTTGGAAGCGGAAGCCGGCAGCAGCGCCGGGGCAGCACCTGGTCACGGCGAGGCCTGGGCGCGCGTTTGCGGCCGCCTCAAGGCTGATCTCGGCGACGAGGTGTTCTCCTGCTGGTTCGCCGGCATGAACGTCGAGCAGATCGAGGGCGGCACTGTCTGGCTCTCGGTGCCGAGCCGCTTCCTGAAGACCTGGATCTCCACCCATTACCGCGACAAGCTGGCCGCCCTCTGGCAGGCCGAAGGCCCGGCCTATCGCAAGGTCGAGGTATCGGTGCGTACCGCCATGCGCGCCAAGGTCGAGGCGCCGGCCCGCTTCGCGACGCCGGAGGCCGCCCGGCCGGCCAGCGCGCCGCCGCCGCGCGCCGCCGCCCTGCCGCTGCGTCCGGTGGCCGACGCCGCCTCGGCGCGCCTGTTCGACGACATCTCCTCGCCGCTCGACCCGCGCTATACCTTCGACAATTTCGTCGAGGGCGCCTCCAACCGGCTGGCGCTGGCCGCCGCTCGCCAGGTGGCCGACGGCTCGGCCTCCGGCGTCAAGTTCAACCCGCTCTACATCCATTCCTCGGTCGGCCAAGGCAAGACGCATCTCCTGCAGGGTCTCGTCCATAGCCTGAAGGCCGGGCATCCGGAGATGCGGGCGCTCTACCTCACCGCCGAGCATTTCATGTATCGCTTCGTCCAGTCGCTGCAGACCCAGTCGGCGCTGGCCTTCAAGGAAGCGCTGCGCACCATCGACCTGCTGGTCATCGACGACATGCAGTTCCTGCACGGCAAGCAGATCCAGCAGGAGTTCTGCCACACCGTCAACACGCTGATCGACGGCGCCCGTCAGGTGATCGTCGCCGCCGACCGGCCGCCGGTCGAGCTGGAGACCATGGACGAGCGCGTCCGCTCGCGCCTGTCCGGCGGCCTGCTGATCGAGATCGGCGCCCCCGACGCGGCGCTGCGCCGGGCGATCGTCGAGCGCCGCATCGCGCTCACCGCCCGCCACATGCCGGGCTTTGCCGTGCCCGACGACGTCATCGACTTCATCGTCCGTAACGTCACCACCTCCGGCCGCGACCTCGAGGGCGCGGTGACGCGGCTGGCCGGCCACAACCAGCTGACCGGCCTGACGTTGTCGCTTTCCATGGCCGAGACGACTCTGAAGGACCTGATCCGCGTCACCGACACCCGCCGCGTCAAGATCGAGGACATCCAGCGCGTCGTCTCCAAGCACTACAACGTCTCCAAGCAGGACCTCTTGTCGTCGCGCCGCACCCGCTCGATCGTCTGGCCGCGGCAGATCGCCATGTATCTGGCCAAGTCGCTGACCCTGCGCTCGCTGCCGGAGATCGGCCGCCGCTTCGGCGGTCGCGACCACACCACCGTGTTGCATGCCGTGCGCAAGGTGGAGGAGTTGATCGGCTCCGACGAGGCGCTGACCCAGGAGATCGAGGTGCTGAAGCGCATGCTTGAGGCCTGAGGCGGCGCCCGGAAAGCCGCGGCGATACGAAAAACCGCCGCGAAACCCCCGCCGTTCCGGCCTGCCGGCTTGCGCAAATCGGCAGTTGCCGTAATGTGCTGTTCCCGGCGGCCGCCCCGCGACGGCGGGACAGAACGGCCTCGGGATGCAAACTTTCCGGCAGGCCGCGCCGGCCGCGCGT
>LUYO01000191.1:0-7301 GCA_001603295.1 Rhodobacterales bacterium Alpha_02 | reverse complement strand
CGGCGGAGGCCGCCGCTCCCTAGCCGGGGCTGGCGAAGGTCAGTCGCCCGGCGCTTCTCGTGTCGGATGTCGCGGCAGGCCGGTTCGCCGGCCCGCCGCAGAGCCGTGATCAGGGAACGAGGACGATCTTCAGCGACTTGTCGCCCTTCTTCATCATCTTGAAGCCTTCGTCATAGTCCTTCAGCGGCAGCTTGTGGGTGACCACGCCGTCGGTCGGCAGACGGCCGTCGGCGATGGCGTCGATGACGAAGGGATAGACGTAGGGGCTGAGATGGGCGCCCAGCACGTCGAGTTCCTTGCGGTCGGAGATGATCGACCAGTCGCAGGTGACGTCGTGGCTGAACACGCTGAACTCGACGAAGCGGCCGAGCTTGCGGATCATCTTCAGGCCCTGCAGCACGCTCGACGGATGGCCGGTGGCCTCGATGTAGACGTCGCAGCCATAGCCGTCGGTCAGGCCCTTGACGATCTTGTCGACGTCCTCCTTGAACGGGTTGAGCACCATGTCGGCGCCGAACTGTTTGGCCAGCGCCAGCCGGTCCTCTTTGCCGTCGAGCACGATCAGCGTCTTCGGATTCTTGAGCCGCAACGCGCCGACCATGCCGAGGCCGAGCGTGCCGGCGCCCGACAGCACCACCACGTCGTCGAACTGCACGTTGGCGCGGTTGACCGCATGCGCCGAGCAGGCATAGGGCTCGATCAGCACCGCCTTCTCCATCGGAACGTCATGCGGCACCTTGTGGGTACGCGACTCCTTGGGGAAGCGCATGTAGCCGGCCATGGCGCCGTTGACGTTGGTCTGGAAGCCGTAGACGTCGTGCTTCTCGCACATCCAATATTCGCCGCGCTGGCAGAAGCGGCAATGGCCGCAGGGCACGATCTGCTCGGAGACCAGGCGGTCGCCCAGCTTGTACTTGCCCTCGGCGGCGACGTTCTCGCCGATCTCGACGGCGACGCCGACGAATTCATGGCCGGGGATCATCGGCGCCTTGATATAGGCCGGCTGGTCGGCATCGCCCCAGAAGGACGGCGCGCCGTCGTAGCTCTTGATGTCGCCGGCGCAGATGCCGCAACCCTCGACCTTGATGATGATCTCATCCGGGCCGGCGCGCGGCACGTCGACGGTGGCGAGGCGGAAGTCGCCGGGGGAGTAGGCGACCACGGCTTCCATGGTCTTCGGCAGTTCGCCGAGCGAGATGGAGTGAGCGTGCTTGACGATGTTCATGTTTTCCTCCCTGGGGAAAGAAGGCCGACACGGCGCGTCTCGATAGCCGGCGTGCCGCCGCCGTCATGGGTCTCCAGCCGCGCCGAGACGCGGCTCCGCGGTCGCGCCCCGCGGCGCGACCAGGCTGTCGATTCCAACAGGCCGCCGGCGGCGGCCGATCCTTCACGCCACCTTCGGCGCGACGCTGCCCGCCATGGTCTCGAGGATGACGCAGCAGGACGCCGAGCCGGCATCGAGGACGCCGCGCGACCGCTCGCCGAGGCGGCTGGCCCGCCCGACCTTGGCGATCATGCCGACGGTGGAGTCCCGGCCCTGGCGGGCGGCCTCGGTCATGTCGTCCAGCGCGACCTTGTAGGGCTTGCCGGCGGCCAGCGCCGCCTCGAAAGCCTCGACGGCCGGCACCAGCGTGTCGAGCAGCGTCTTGTCGCCGGGCTTGGCGCCGCCGATGTCCAGCACGCCATCGAGACCGGCCCGGACCATCCTGGCGAAGGTGGGCGCGTCGAGTTCGGTCACGCCATCGAGCGAATCGGCCATCTCGTTGAAGAAGGTGCCGTAGAGCGGCCCCATCGAACCGCCGATGCCGGCCATCAGCGTGTTGCCAAGCGTGGCGAAGCTCTCCTTCAGCCCCGGCGTCGGCGTACCGAGCGCCTGGGCGCAAAGGTTGAAGCCCTTGGCCATGTTGACGCCGTGGTCGCCGTCGCCGATGGCGCCGTCGATCTCGCTGAGGCGGTCGCGCTGAGCGACGATCGCCTTGATCAGATCGGTCACCACGAAGCCGGCGTCATTCACCTGAAGACCCATGACGCACCCCCTCACTTGACCAGGCCGACCGAGCGCGCCGGATGGGCGAGCAGCCGGTCGAGTTCGTCGTCGAGCCGCATCACCGTCAGCGTGGCGCCCATCATTTCCAGCGAGGTGAAGTAGTTGCCGACGAAGTTGTGACGGATCTCGATGTTCCGCTGGCCGAGCACATCGGCGATGCGGTCGTAGAGGATGTAGAGTTCCATGACCGGCGTGGCGCCGAGGCCGGACAGCAGCACCGCCACCTTGTCGCCGGCCGCGAACGGCAGGTCGGGCAGCACGTAGTCGAGCATCATGTCGGCCATCTCGGCGGCCGGACGGGTCTTCATCACCGAGACGCCGGGCTCGCCGTGGTGGCCGATGCCGACCTCCATCTCGCCGTCCTTGATCATGAAGTTGGGATGGCCGACCGCCACCAGCGTGCAGGGCGACAGGCCGATGCCGATCGAGCGGGTGTTGTCGATCGCCTTCTGGGCGGCGGCGATCACCTCGTCGAGGCTGCCGCCCTCGGCGGCGCGGGCGGCGCCCACCTTCCACATCAGGATCTCGCCGGCGACGCCGCGGCGCTTGGCCAGTTCGTCCTTGGGAGCGGAGGCGACGTCGTCGTTGGCGACGACGGTCTTGACGGTGAGGCCGTCCTTGGCGGCCATCTTCACCGCCATCTTCACATTCATGTTGTCGCCGGCATAGTTGCCGTAGAGGCAGGCGACGCCCTGGCCGCCATCGCAGGCCTTGAAAGCATCATAGAAGGCCTGGGCGGTGGGAGAGGAGAAGATTTCGCCGATGGCCACGGCGTCGACCATATTCTCGCCGACGTAGCCGACGAAAGCCGGCTCATGACCCGAGCCGCCGCCGGTGACCACGCCGACCTTGCCGGCCTTGGGCGCCGAGTTGACCTTGACGACGCGCGGGTTGTCGGTGACCGACACCAGATCCTTGTGCGCCTTGACATAGCCGCGGACAGCATCCTCGACCATCAGATCGGGATCGTTGAATATCCTGTTCATTCGCGATCTCTCCACCCCTCGCCGGAAAGCCCTCCGGCGACCTTGACCTTCGCGAGAGACCCGACACCCGCCTCGACGCCATCGCAGCGCGCGACCGAACCGACAGCAGCCGTCCTGAAGTCCCTCGACATCTGCACGCTCCTCCCAGAGCGCTCTCAGATCGTGTTACATACGTTACAGCCGGGCCGGCGGGATGTCAAACAAGAAGTGCGTTTTCTCACGCAAAATTGCCATTTTGGGTCGATTTAGTGTGATTAACGTATCATCGAATGTGATTTTGTGCCGTGCGGGCCGCCTGGCGATTCAATTTGTCAGGGAGGCATTGCGCGCCAGAGACAGCCCGGCCGCCCGCGTCGACGGCGGAATGCGGAAGCGCGCCGTGCCTCCCCCTCATGACCTCCGAGCCGGCCGCCGGTGTACGCCCTGTTCTCGGGCATCGGCAAGGGTGGCAACATCGGGAGGCCACCTTTCACGCTGGTGGCCCGAGCCTCCCAAACCGCCCCGACCGGCTGAAATTCAAGGCAGATCGCCTGAAGACCTCCACCTCCGAGGACCATTGGCGAGCTGGCTCGCTTCCGCCACCTCAAAGGCGCGAGGACAAACCGGCGCTCGCCGTCGGCCGATGCGATCACCTCTAGCCGTCGCGTTCGCCACACCCTTTTTGCGACGATATCCGTGCTTGCATCCGCCGGCGCCAGAGCGAGGGTGACTGGCGCCGACAGACGATCCCGCGAAATCACACCCCATGGACGGGAAACAACAGCAAGCATTCAGGTAAACCACGTATATGTTACATTGCTAACCTGACGTGATAACTTCGGATATCCCCCTGACCGTTGACCAAACGGGAAGCGCGATGCCGCCTGTCATTGTCCGGATCGGCCAATCGATGTGGCGTCGCGCCGGAAGTTGCCAACCACCTGCGACCATTGACTTTCATCGCCAGCGGAGTTCCCTCGAAGCGTTGACCGGGGCAGCACCGGCGCCGCTTCGGCCCGTCAAAGACCAGTGATCCGTCTCGATCAGGGTGGCAGAGGAGCAAAGCCACATCACGCAACACGCCGTTACGCAGGACGAACAGCCGTTGCCGGAGGGTCCCCTGCAGTCGCTATTGCTGGCCGACGGGCTATCGATCAGGAGGCCCCGGAAGTTTATCCTTCAGAAGCAGCCGCTTAGCGTAGCGCAGGGTCCGGAAGCGCTCCCACGCTGGCACGCCTGGATCGCGCGCGGCATCAAGGCCGGCGATCGTCCCCGGATGATGCCTTGATATGCGGTGGGAGACTCATGATATCATGCGCCGCGGCACGACGAAGGAGCGATGACAATCGCATCATTCTAGTGCGACTTTGGCATCAAAACGTGTATGTTGAACAAGATCATTTTCTTCTCGCAATGGATGTGGCGCTGTGCAAGACGACCTTGAGACACGAAGCACGCGGGCTTTCGCCGGACCGGCCGGTCGACGCAAGGTTCTGCTCGACTACCTGTTGCCCATCGGGTCCGCCCAGGTTGACGAACTCGCCGAACATTTCGGCGTCAGCCGGATGACCGTTCACCGGGATCTCAAGGTGCTGGAGGAGCAGGGTATCGTCCGGCGCGTGCATGGTGGCGTCACGGTGCGATCGTCCAATCTGGTGGACAGCACGATCCTCTACCGCTCGCGCCTCGCCGACAACGAGAAGGACGCGATCGCCAAGGCGGCGATCGAGCTGATCGAGCCCGGTCAGGCGGTCCTTCTCGACGATTCGACCACGGTCGGCCATCTCGCCGCGCAGATCGTCACCTGCAAGCCGCTGACGGTGATCACCAGCAGCCTGTCGATCATCAACACGCTGAAGGACGCGCACGGCATCGAAACCATCTGCCTCGGCGGCCATTACAATCCGCGCTTCAACGCCTTCTTCGGCTATTTCTGCGAACAGACCATCGGCTCGCTCAGGGCCAACATCCTGTTCATGTCGACGTCGACCGTGTTCGGCCTCACCGCCTATCACCAGCAGGAAGAGGTGGTAAAGACCAAGCGCGCGCTGATGGCTGCCGCCGATCGCAAGGTGCTGCTGATCGACAGCTCCAAGTTCGAGAAGACCGCCCTGATCAAGCTCGCCTCGCTGACCGAGTTCGACCATGTGATCACCGACGGTGGCATTTCGCCGGCCGAAGCCGATGCCCTGCGCAAGGAAGGCGTCGATTTGCGGGTGGTGGACGTCTGAAGACGCAGTTCCGGGGATCGGGACGATTTGACGCGGCGGCTCGCCGCGGCCGGCTTGCCATGGGCCTGAATCTTGATAGCGACGTCTGACCGTCAGGTATTGCAGCGTCGCTTCTTATATGGAAGCGCGACGGCAACTGCGACTATCGCCGATACCGGCGCGCGAACGGGGCAACCGACCGGAATGGCATTGTCCCAGCGAAAACGTCGCCGCGGACCGAGCCCGTCGCAACTTCATATTTTCGGAAGAAGAATGGCGCGCTCGAAGAGATTCGAACTCCTGACCCTCAGATTCGTAGTCTGATGCTCTATCCAGCTGAGCTACGAGCGCAAGCCAATACGACAGGGGCGCCGCCGCGATGAAATCGGCGGCTCCGATCGCTGGGGAGTGTCTAACCAACTCACCGGATGAATGCAAGCGCTTTCTGTGGCGGCAGGGTGGCTTTTTGCAAACCCGGCAAGTTTCCGCTTTTTCAAAAGGTTAGCCGAAAGCAGGCCGGCGGCGGGTCTTGGGCCGGCAAAGGATTTCATCGCCGCGCGGCGGTTTTCCGGGGCGTCGCCGTCAGGCCTGCCGAACAGTCCGGCGGCCGTCCGGAAGAACATCGGCCGAGGCGACGGACGGCGGACGGTGCTTCGGCCAGACCGCCAGGAAAAGCGCGGTGACAGCAACCGCAACAAGCATCGGCAGCCAGAGGACGATGCCCGACCAGGCGAGCAGCCGGTTGACGGGACGGGCGCGCCCGCCGGCCACCAGTTCGTGCAGCGACAGGGAGGCAAAGCCGAGCCCGACGGCGAGATAGATCAGACTGGCGAGAAGAGCGAGAACAACCATCGGTCCGACCCTGATCTCTGAGCGCCGATCATCAACCCGGCCAAATGAAAAAAAGAAACTCTCAAACCTGCTTTTTCCGGTCGCCCGAGGCGACCGGCGCGCCGTCCGCTCTCTCCCGAGGTCCGGAACTCAAACCTCACACGGCCAAGGTTAACAAGAGGTTGACCGTGCGCCCCGATCCGGGACAGACGCTATTTTCGTCCTGTCCCGAGCATACACGTTTTTTACCAAGAGTCGCGCCAAAACCTGAAAGCGGCCACGAACCATGCGCCACCCTGGAACGCCGCGTGCCCGGACAAAGCCGGGGCCGCCGCTCCAACATCCTGCTGACGCATCGGATTTTCCCGGAACGTGCCCTGCCTTGCGGCCCGACGCACTAGGCCCGCCGACCGGGCGGCGCGAAAGGCTCGAGGCGGCGGTGCAGATCCTCGATCGCCGCGAGGCGGTCTTCCGCGCCCTCCCCCAGCCTTGCCGCGACCGCCGCGGCGAGATGGCCGATCAGCGACATCGGCGCCACGTAGCTGTCGAACAGGCTGGCGCCCTGGTTGGGGCAGCGCAGCGTGACGCTTGCCAGATGCGCGGTGCGGGCGGCCGACGCGTCGGTGACCAGCAGGATGCGAACGCCGGCCTCACGGACAACGGCCATCGCCTCGCGCAGGGCCGGTGGCCGGCGGCGGAAGCCGAACACCAGCAGCGCGTCTTCGGGGCCGAGGCCGACGAGATCCTCGGCCAGCGTCTGGCCGGGCAGCGGCAGCAGGCGAACGTCCGGCCGCACCTGGGCGAGGAGGCCGCGGGCATAGGTGGCGAGCGCCGCCGAATTGCGGAAGCCGAGGACGTTGAGACGCCTGGCCGAGGCGAGCAGCGCCACGGCGGCCTCCAGCGTCGCCGGCGGCAGTTCGGCGGCAAGGCGCCGCAGGTTGTCGATGTCCTGGGCGACGTGGCGATCGAAATCGGCCGGCCGGCCGGCCGCCAGTTCGTAGAGCGGCGAGCCCCAGGTGCGGGCGGCGCGGGCGGCGCGGCGGAGATCGCCGTAGCTCTGGTAGCCGAGGCGGCGAAAGAAGCGGGCGGCCGTGGCGGCCGACACGCCGGCGCGGACGGCCAGTTCGCCGGCGGTGAAGGCCGAGAGGTCGCCGCCGGTCTCCAGCACCGCCTCGGCGAGCCGCTTCTCGCTTTCGGTCAGCCGGTCGAAGGCGGCGGCGATGCGCGCCTCGACGTCGTCTGCCGGCT
>LUYO01000190.1:0-509 GCA_001603295.1 Rhodobacterales bacterium Alpha_02 | reverse complement strand
AACGCGGACCAGGCCAGTGGTCGATTGGGTTAAAGCAGAACGGTCTGGAATGGCCGGCGTCATGGGTGACAGCCCCGTATGCGCAGATATCCGATCGATCCTTGAGTAAGGCGGGACACGTGCAATCCTGTCTGAACGTGGGGGGCCCACCCTCCAAGCCTAAGTACTCCTCAGCGACCGATANNGGATGCCTACAAACAGTCGGAGGCTGCAATGCTGACGGCGTACCTTTTGTATAATGGGTCAGCGACTTAGTCTGTCGAGCGAGCTTAAGCCGTTAGGTGTAGGCGCAGCGAAAGCGAGTCTGAACAGGGCGTTCAGTTCGACGGATTAGACCCGAAACGAGGTGATCTAGTCATGAGCAGGTTGAAGGTGCGGTAACACGCACTGGAGGACCGAACCCACGCCTGTTGAAAAAGTCGGGGATGACTTGTGACTAGGGGTGAAAGGCCAATCAAACCTCGAAATAGCTGGTTCTCCGCGAAATCTATTTAGGTAGAGCGTCGGAC
>LUYO01000189.1:0-5300 GCA_001603295.1 Rhodobacterales bacterium Alpha_02 | reverse complement strand
CAGCCGCACCACCGGCATCCTGCTCAGGACCGGCGGCGCGCCCGGCCCGACCAGCGCCGTCACCCGCTGGCGCGTCGCGTCGGCGCCGAGCGACGGCGGCCGGCATCCCGGCAACCCGGTCTTCGCGGCCGAGCTGACGCGCAACCGGTTGGGCAGCACCGGCACGTGGATGATGGAGTGGCGTATCGATGAGCAATCCTTCCGAGCCCCCGCGCGAGCCCCGGACATCCTCCCAGAAGCGGAAAGTCCCCTGGCGGTCCCGCTATCTGGTCGCCTGGCTGCCGCATCTGGCAACCGACCGCCTTTGCCGGCTCGATCGGCCAGCGCCGTCGTCGCCTTCCCCGCATCCGGCCGCTGAGACCCCGGCGCGGCCGCCGCTGGTATTGACGGCCAGGCATCGCAGCGCCCTGCGCCTTGCCCATGTCGACGGCGCGGCGGCGCGGCTCGGCCTGCAGCCGGGACTCGGCCTCGCCGACGCGCGGGCCCGCGTGCCCGGCCTCGACGTCCGCCCCGCCGATCCCTCGGCTGACGCCGCCTTTCTCGGCCGGCTCTGCGACTGGGCGCAGCGCTACACGCCGCTCGCCGGTCTCGGTATCGGCACGTCGTCGATCGACCCGGATTTTCCCTATCCGGAAGACTTTACGCTGGTGCTCGATATCGCCGGCTGCGCTCACCTGTTCGGCGGCGAGGAGGCGCTTGCCGCCGACATGGCGCGACGGCTCGAACGGCAGAGCATCACGGTGACCATCGGCATCGCCTCGACCCTCGGCGCCGCCCATGCGCTCGCCGCCTTCGGGCGCGGCGGCTGCCTGCGGCCCGGCGAGGAGCGACGGGCGCTCGCCGACCTGCCGGTGGCGGCGCTGAGACTCGACGCCGCCACCGCCGACGCGCTCGCCCGCGTCGGCCTGAAGCATATCGGCGACCTCGTGGACGGACCGCGTGCGCCGCTCGCCGCCCGCTTCGGCGCCGCGCCGCTCCTCCAGCTCGACCGAGCGCTCGGCCTTGCCGACGAAGCCTTCTCGCCGCGCCTGCCGGTTGCCCCCTATCGTGCCGAGCGCCGCTTCTTCGAACCGATCGTCCGCGAGGAGGACGTGCGGGCCGTTGCCCTGTCGCTGATCGGTGCGCTGGCCGAGCGGCTGGAGGAGGCCGGCGAGGGCGCGCTGCGCCTGCGGCTCGACCTCTGGCGCGTCGACGGCGCGGTCACCCGCATCGAGGCGGGGCTCAGCCGGCCGAGCCGCGAGGCGGTGGTGATGCAGGATATCCTCTGCCGTCGGCTCGACGCTCTGGTCGAGGATTTCGACGCCGGCTACGGCTTCGACTGCATCGCCGTCGCCGTTACCGAGGCGAGCCGCCGCGATGCCGAGGCCTTGTCGCTGGCTGGTCCCGACGCGGCGCTGGAACTGGCGCATTTCGTCGACCGGGTCGGCGCCCGCATCGGTCGCGGTCGGGTGATGCGCCTTCAGGCGGTGGAAAGCCACATTCCCGAGCGGGCGAGCCGCGCCGTGCCGGCCCACGCGATGGCGGACGGTGGCTTCCCGGCGCCGGATGCGCGGCCCGGCGAACCGCCGGAGCGGCCGATCCGGCTGTTCGGCCGGCCGGAGCCGGTGGAGGCGCTGGCCTCGGTGCCGGACGGGCCGCCGCTGCGCTTCCGCTGGCGGCGCGTCATGCATGAGGTGCGACGCGCCGAAGGGCCAGAGCGAATCGCCGGCGAATGGTGGCGGCAGGAGGCGCCGACGCGCGACTATTTCCGCGTCGAGGATGCCGAGGGCCGCCGCTTCTGGATGTTCCGGGAAGGTCTCTACGGCGTCGAGACGGCGCATCCGCGCTGGTTCGTGCACGGTCTCTTTGCCTGAGAGACCGATTGGAAATCCCACTCCGGCGGCCGTCTGACCTGGCCTTCTGCGCTTCCGGTGCTCACGAACCTCAAGTTCGCTCCGCTCCGGTTCTCGAAAGCCGGGCCAGCCGACTCACCGGGAGCGAATTTCGAAAACGGTCTCTAAGGAGAGGAGGCATTTGGAGGACGATCATGACCGCCTATGCCGAGCTGGCCGCCGTCACCAACTATTCCTTCCTGCGTGGCGCCTCGCATCCGCAGGAGATGGTGGCGGCCGCCAAGGCGCTCGGCCACGCCGGCATCGGCATCGCCGACCGCAACACGCTGTCCGGCGTGGTGCGCGCCCATGTGGCGGCCAAGGAATACGGCGTGCGGCTCGCCGTCGGCGCCCGCCTGATCTTTGCCGACGGCACGCCCGATCTCCTCGCCTATCCCGAGGACCGCGCCGCCTACGGCCGGCTCTGCCGCCTGCTCACCACCGGCAACCGGCGGGCCGAGAAGGGCGACTGCATCCTGACGGCCGCCGACCTGCGGGAGTTCGCGGCCGGCCTGCGGCTGATCGTCCTGCCGCCGCGCCGTTTGGCGCCGGCCTTCACCGAGGGCGTGAAGCGGCTTGCCGCCGAGCTGCCGGGGCAGCTCTGGCTCGGCGCCACCATGCCGCGGCTCGGCGACGATCGCCGGCGGCTCTCCAGCCTCGCGGCGCTGGCCAAGGCGGCCGGTGTCAGGCCGATCGCCCTCGGCGATCCGCTCTACCACACGCCCGAACGGCGGCCGTTGCAGGACATCGTCACCTGCATCCGCGAGCACGTCAGCATCGATGCAGCCGGCTTTCGGCTCGCCCCCAACGCCGAACGCCACCTCAAGAGCCCTGACGAGATGGCGCGGCTGTTCGCCGACCTGCCGCGGGCGGTGGGCGAGACGGTGCGCTTCCTCGACGGGCTCGGCTTCTCGCTCGATCAGCTTCGCTACGAGTATCCGCGCGAGTCTTTCGAGGGCTACGCCACGGCGGCCGAAGCGCTGGCGGCGCTGGTCGAGGCGGGGGCGAGGCGGCGCTTTCCGCAAGGCCCGTCCGACGATATCCGCAAGACCCTGGCCCACGAACTCGCCGTCATCGCCCAGCTCCAATACGAACCCTATTTCCTCACTGTCTACGACATCGTCCGCTTCGCCCGGTCGCGCGGCATTCTCTGCCAGGGGCGCGGCTCGGCCGCCAATTCGGTGGTCTGCTATTGCCTCGGCGTCACCGAGGTCGATCCGGTGCGCGGCGATCTGTTGTTCGAGCGGTTCATTTCGATCGAGCGCGGCGAGCCGCCGGATATCGACGTCGATTTCGAGCACGGACGGCGCGAGGAGGTCATCCAGTACATCTACGAGCGCTATGGCCGCGAGCGGGCCGGCATCGCCGCGACCGTGATCACTTATCGTGGTCGCAGCGCCGTGCGCGAGGTCGGTAAGGTGTTTGGCCTTACCGAGGACGCGGTGACGGCGCTGTCAGGCTCGGTCTGGGGCTCGCCGCGCGGTTTGAAGGACGACGACGCCCGCCGCACCGGCCTCGACCCCACCGAGACGCGGCTGGCCATGGTGCTGAAATACGCCCGCGAGCTGGCCGGCTTCCCGCGCCATCTGAGTCAGCACGTCGGCGGCTTCGTGCTGACGGCCAGCCGGCTCGACGAATCGGTGCCGATCGGCAATGCCGCCATGGCGGACCGCACCTTCGTCGAATGGGACAAGGATGACCTTGACGCGCTCGGCATGCTGAAGGTCGACGTGCTGGCCCTGGGCATGCTGACGGCGCTGGCCAAGAGTTTCGCCCTCCTCGAAAGGCACTACGGCGAGCGGCTGACCATCGCCGGCATTCCGGCCGAGGAGCAGGCCGTTTACGCCATGATCCAGCGCGCCGACACGCTCGGCGTGTTCCAGATCGAGAGCCGAGCGCAGATGAGCATGCTGCCGCGCCTGAAGCCGAAGGATTTCTATGATCTGGTGATCGAGGTGGCGATCGTCCGGCCCGGCCCCATCCAGGGCAACATGGTGCATCCCTATCTCCGGCGCCGGCAGGGCTTGGAGGAGGTGAACTTTCCGTCGCCGTCGCCGGAGTACGGCCCGAAGAACGAACTGGCGCAGGTGCTCGGCAAGACGATGGGCGTGCCGCTGTTCCAGGAGCAGGCGATGCGCATCGCCATCGTCGCCGCCGGCTTCACACCGGACGAAGCCGACCGGCTCCGGCGGGCCATGGCCACCTTCCGCCGTCTCGGCACCATCCACACCTTCCGCGACAAGATGGTGGAGGGCATGGTGAGGCGCGGCTACGACCGCGTCTTCGCCGAGAACTGCTTCCGCCAGATCGAGGGCTTCGGCGATTACGGCTTCCCCGAGAGCCACGCGGCGAGCTTCGCCATTCTGGTCTACGCCTCGGCCTACATCAAATGCTACTACCCGGACGTCTTCGCAGCATCGCTGCTCAACGCCCAGCCGCTCGGCTTCTACGCGCCGGCCCAGATTGTTCGCGACGCCCGCGACCACGGCGTCGCCGTGCGGCCGCCCGACATCAACCGCTCCGACTGGGACGCGACCTTGGAGGCCGGTGCGCCCGAGCCAAAGCCGCATCCGCGCCACCGGTCGATGGACGGCCGGATACGCACGACGCACGCCGTCCGCCTCGGCTTCCGCGAGGTGAACGGCCTCAAGGAGGAGGACGGCCGGCTGATCGCCGAGCGGCGGGGCGAGGGCTACGATTCGGTCCGCGACGTCTGGCTCCGCACCGGCCTGCCGCCGGCGACGCTCGAACGGCTCGCCGATGCCGACGCCTTCGCTTCCCTCGGCCTCTGCCGCCGCGACGCGCTCTGGGCGGTGCGCGGCCTCGGGCGGGCCGGCGACAAGGACGACCTGCCGCTGTTTCTGGCGGCCGGCGAGGCCGGCCGCGACATCGAGCCGGAGATGCGCCTGCCGCCGATGCCGCCGGGCGAGGAGGTGGTGATGGACTACCGCCACCTGCGCCTGTCGCTGCGGGCGCATCCGGTCAGCTTCCTGCGCCGCCATCTCGACCGGCTGCGCGTCGTCCCTTGCGACGACCTCAATCGCTCCGCCGACGGCCGCCGGATGGCGGTGGCCGGGCTGATCGTCGTCCGCCAGCGGCCGGGCACCGCCAAGGGCACCATCTTCCTGACGCTGGAGGACGAGAGCGGCATCGCCAACATCATCGTCTGGCCGAAGGTGTTCGAGGCGCACCGGGCCGTGGTGCTCGGCGCGCGCATGGTGTCGGTCAGCGGCCGCATGCAGGCGGAGAGCGGCGTCATCCATCTGATTGCCGACCGCATCGACAACCTGACGCACCTGCTCGGCCATCTCGCCGCCGACGACGTGGCCACGGCGCTGACCCCGCCCGGCGAGGCGGTGCGCGCCACCGACAAGGGCGGCACCCTTCTGGACCCGCTCGACCGGCCGCCGCCGCCGGCCAACGCCCCGC
>LUYO01000188.1:0-7291 GCA_001603295.1 Rhodobacterales bacterium Alpha_02 | reverse complement strand
GAACAGCACGTCCTGGCCCTTGTCGCGGAAGTGCTCGGCGACGGTGAGGCCGGCCAGCGCGACGCGGGCGCGGGCGCCCGGCGGCTCGTTCATCTGACCGTAGACCAGGGCGCACTTGGAGCCCTCGGTCGAGCCGCCATGCTCGCGCGGGTCCTTGTTNNGTTGATCAGTTCCTGGATCAGCACGGTCTTGCCGACGCCGGCGCCGCCGAACAGGCCGATCTTACCGCCGCGGGCATAGGGGGCGAGCAGGTCGACCACCTTGATGCCGGTGACCAGGATCTCGGCTTCCGTCGACTGGTCGGTGTAGTCGGGCGCTTCCTGGTGGATGGCGCGCTTGGTCTCGCCGACGATCGGGCCGACCTCGTCCACCGGCTCGCCGATGACGTTCATGATGCGGCCGAGGCAGGCGTCGCCGACCGGCACCGAGATCGGCTTGCCGGTGTCGATCACCTCGTGGCCGCGCACCAGACCCTCGGTGGTGTCCATGGCGATGGTGCGGACGGTGTTCTCGCCGAGGTGCTGGGCGACTTCCAGGACGAGACGGTGATCGCCGTTCTTCGTCTCGAGCGCGTTCAGGATGGCCGGCAGATGTTCGTCGAACTTGACGTCGACGACGGCGCCGATGACCTGAGTGATCCGTCCGATATGCGTGTCAGCCATCGATGTGGTCCTTGATCGAGTTTGCGGTCAGAGCGCCTCGGCGCCCGAAATGATTTCGACGAGCTCGGTGGTGATCTTGGCCTGGCGCGTGCGGTTGTAGGTGATCGACAGGCGGTCGATCATGTCGCCGGCGTTGCGCGTGGCGTTGTCCATGGCCGTCATCTTGGCGCCCATCTCGCCGGCGGCGTTCTCCAGGAGGGCGGAGAACAGCGCGACGGAGACGTAGCGCGGCAGCAGCGTTTCGAGGATTTCCGCCTCGTCGGGCTCGAACTCGTAGTCGGTTTCGATGGCGGCGGCCGGCGCGTCGACCCGCACCGGCAGAAGCTGGCGGGCGGTGGGGATCTGCTGGATCACCGACTTGAACTCGGAGTAGAACAGCGTGCAGACGTCGAATTCGCCGGCCTCGTAGAGTTCGACGACGCGCTTGCCGAGATCGACGGCGATGTCGAAGCTGACGGCCTTGATGCCCCGGAGTTCGACGCGGTCGATGATGCGGTTGCCGTGCTCGCGCTTCAGCGCGTCGGCGCCCTTCTTGCCCACCGTCAGGATCTTAACCGTCTTGCCGGCGGCGATCAGCGCGGCGGCGTGCTCGCGCGCCAGGCGGACGATCGACGAGTTGAAGCCGCCGCAGAGGCCGCGCTCGGCGGTGCAGACGACCAGCAGATGCACGTCGTCGCGGCCGGTGCCGGCGATCAGCAGCGGCGCGTCATCACGGCCGTCCATGGCGGCGGCGAGGTTGGCGACCACCACGCCGAGCCGGCGGGCGTAGGGACGGGCGGCGACCGCCGCCTCCTGCGCGCGACGCAGCTTCGCCGCGGCGACCATCTGCATCGCCTTGGTGATCTTCTGCGTCGCCTTCACCGAAGCGATGCGGTTCTTGAGTTCTTTCAAGCTGGCCATATCGGCTCCTGCCCGTCGGGCATCGGGGCGCGGGAGAGGAGGGCGGCGCCTGCCCTCCCGGTTTCATCCGGCGATATCGTCAGGCGAAGGTCCTGGCGAAATTCGAGATGGCGTCGTGGAGCTTGCCGCGCAGTTCGTCGGAGAGCTGCTTCTCGGCCCAGATGCGCTCCAGGATGTCGGCGTGCTTCTCGCGCAGGTAGCGCAGCAGCCCCTCCTCGAACGGCCGCACCTTGCCGAGCGGCAGCGGGTCGAGGAAGCCGGAGACGCCGGCGAAGATCACCGCCACCTCTTCCTGGGTCTTCAGCGGCGAGAACTGCGGCTGCTTCAGGAGTTCGGTGAGGCGGGCGCCGCGGTTCAAGAGCTTCTGCGTCGAGGCGTCGAGGTCGGAGCCGAACTGGGCGAAGGCGGCCATCTCGCGATACTGGGCGAGTTCGCCCTTGATGGTGCCGGCGACCTGCTTCATCGCCTTGATCTGGGCCGACGAGCCGACGCGCGACACCGAGAGGCCGACGTTCACCGCCGGGCGGATGCCCTGGTAGAACAGCGAGGTCTCCAGGAAGATCTGGCCGTCGGTGATCGAGATGACGTTGGTCGGGATGTAGGCCGACACGTCGTTGGCCTGCGTCTCGATGACCGGCAGGGCGGTGAGCGAGCCGGCGCCGTTGTCGTCGTTGAGCTTGGCGGCGCGCTCCAGGAGGCGGGAGTGCAGGTAGAACACGTCGCCGGGGAAGGCCTCGCGTCCGGGCGGACGGCGCAGCAGCAGCGACATCTGGCGGTAGGCGACGGCCTGCTTGGTCAGGTCGTCGTAGGCGATCAGCGCGTGCATGCCGTTGTCGCGGAAATACTCGCCCATGGCGCAGCCGGCGAACGGCGCGATGTACTGCATCGGCGCCGGGTCGGAGGCGGTGGCGGCGACGACGATCGAATACTTGAGGGCGCCGGCGTCCTCCAGCTTCTTGACGAACTGGGCGACGGTGGAACGCTTCTGGCCGACGGCGACGTAGACGCAGTAGAGCTTGTGCTTCTCGTCGTCGCCCTCGTGCAGGGACTTCTGATTGAGGAAGGTGTCGAGGATGATGGCGGTCTTGCCGGTCTGGCGGTCGCCGATCACCAGCTCGCGCTGGCCGCGGCCGATCGGGATCATCGCGTCGATGGCCTTGAGGCCGGTCGACATCGGCTCGTGCACCGACTTGCGCGGGATGATACCGGGCGCCTTGACGTCGACGCGGGCGCGCGTCTCGTACTCGATCGGGCCCTTGCCGTCGATCGGGTTGCCGAGCGCGTCGACGACGCGGCCCAAGAGGCCCTTGCCGACGGGGACGTCGACGATGGCGCCGGTGCGCTTGACCGTGTCGCCTTCCTTGATGTCGCGGTCGGAGCCGAAGATGACGACGCCGACGTTGTCGCTCTCCAGGTTGAGCGCCATGCCGCGGATGCCGCCGGGGAACTCGACCATCTCGCCCGCCTGGACGTTGTCGAGGCCGTAGACGCGGGCAATGCCGTCACCGACGGAAAGTACCTGGCCGACCTCGGATACCTCGGCGTTGCGGCCGAAGTTCTTGATCTGCTCCTTGAGGATTGCGGAAATTTCCGCGGCGCGGATATCCATCAGCCGACCTCTTTCAATGCGATCTTGAGTGCGTCGAGTTTCGTTTTGAGGGACGTGTCGATCATGCGCGAACCGAGCTTGACGACGAGGCCGCCGATCAGCGCCGGGTCGACGTCGAGTTCGACATGAACGGACTTGCCGGAAATGTCGGCCAGCGCCGCCTTGAGGCCGGTGAGCTGGCCGTCGGTGAGGGGCACCGCCGACACGATGCCGGCCGTCACCTCGCCGCGCCGATCGGCGAGCAGCTGGCGGAAGCGGCGGAACATGTCGGGCAGGGCCGACAGGCGATTGTTGGTGGCGACCAGCTTGACGAAGTTGCTGACCGTCACGCCGAGGCCGGCCGCCTCGACCACGGCGCCGATCGCCCGGATCTGGTCGCCGGTGGAGAAGACCAGCGATTTCATCAGGCGCCGGAGGTCGGCGCTTTCGCGGCGGAGGGTCTCGAAACGGGCGATGTCGGCCTCTACGGCCTCGAGTTCGCCGTTGTCGCTCGCCAGCTCGAACAGGGCCGTCGCATAACGCTCGGCGACCCCGAAGACCATCGATTCCGCTTCGCTCACGTAAGAACCCCTCATCGGTCGCGAACCGTCAAAGGTTCACCCGGCTGAACGCTTTGAAGTTATTCGCAAAATAGATACGACGGCGGCACGGCGCACGGCCCCGCAGCGAACTTGGCTCCGTCTACCACAGGACTTTCCCTCACGCAACGCATTCACTGGATTCAGGAATTCGCTTTTTTGCGCGAATATCCTTAGGTATTTGGCCGCTTGGGGCATCCCCTTAAAAAATGTTCATCCTAAAGTCGAATAGTATATCGTTTTAGATGGGCTTTGCCGGTGTTTTCGGGGGCGAATCCCTTCGCCGTCACAGGAAGTTCTGCGGATCGACGTCGACATAGGCCTCGACGCCGCGCGTCGGCCGGTCGGCGGCGGCGATCCAGGCGCGCATGTAGGCGGAGAGGTCGGTATCGCGGCCCGAGTGGGCGAGGAGGCGGAAGCGGTGACGGCCGCGCACCACGGCCAGCGCCGCCTCGGCCGGGCCGAGCACCTCGACCGCCGGGTCGGCCGGCGCCATGCGGGCGAGGTGACGGGCGTGGTCCTCGGCCAGCTCCCGGCTGGGGCCGGACACCAGGATGGCGGCGAGGCGGCCGAACGGCGGCATGGCCGACCGCTCGCGCTCGGCCAGCTCGGTGCGATAGAAGCGCTCGGCGTCGCCGGAGACCAGCGCCTCGATCACCGGATTGTCGGGTGCGTAGGTCTGGAGGAGGCCGAGGCCCTTGCCGATCACCCGGCCGGCGCGGCCGGTGACCTGGGCCAGCAGTTGGAAGGTGCGCTCGGCGGCGCGCGGGTCGCCCTGGGCGAGGCCGAGGTCGGCGTCGACCACGCCGACCAGCGTCAGCTTGGGGAAGGTATGGCCCTTGGCCACCATCTGCGTGCCGACGACGATGTCGCAGTCGCCCTTGGCCACCGCCTCGAACTCGGCCCTGAGGCGCTGGATGCCGCCACCGATATCCGACGACAGCACGACGGTGCGCTTGTCGGGCAAGAGCGCGGCGATCTCCTCGGCAACGCGCTCGACGCCGGGACCGCAGGCGACGAGGCTGTCGAGGGTGCCGCAGGCCGGGCAGGCGTCCGGCCGGGGCACCGAATGGCCGCAGTGGTGGCAGACCAGCCGGCCGCGGAAGCGGTGCTCGACCAGCCAGGCCGAGCATTGCGGACACTGGAATCTATGGCCGCAGGAGCGGCAGAGGGTGAGCGGCGCGTAGCCGCGCCGGTTGAGGAACAGCATGGCCTGCTCGCCGCGTTCGGTCGTCTCGCGGATGGCGGCGACGAGGCCGGGGGCGAGGAAGCGGCCGCGCGGCGGTCCGGCCTTGCGCATGTCCAGGGCGTAGAGGCTCGGCAGGTCACGGCCGGTGGCGCGGGCCGGCAGGACGATGTGGCGATAGCGGCCGCGTTCCGCGTTGACGCGGCTTTCCAGCGACGGCGTCGCCGAGGCGAGGATTACCGGCAGCTTTTCCAGCCGGCCGCGCACCACCGCCATGTCGCGGGCGTGGTAGTTGGCCCATTCCTCCTGCTTGTAGGCGCCGTCGTGCTCCTCGTCGACGACGATCAGACCGAGGTCGGAAAAGGGCAGGAACAGCGCCGAGCGGGCGCCGACCACCACCTGCGCCTCGCCGAGCGCCACGGCCCGCCAGGTGCGGGCGCGTATCTTCGGGCCGACGTCGGAGTGCCATTCGGCCGGCAGCGCGCCGAAGCGCTCGGAGAAGCGTTCGAGGAAGGCGCGGGTGAGCGCGATCTCCGGCACCAGGATCAGCGCCTGCCGGCCGGCCCGCAGTGCGTCGGCCACCGCCTCGAGATAGACCTCGGTCTTGCCCGAGCCGGTGACGCCGTCGATCAGCGTCACGCCGTCGGGGCCGGCGGCGCGCAGTTGCGCCACGGCGTCAGCCTGATCGGGCGTCAACTCGATCGGGTTGAAATCGGGCTCCGGCGGGCGGAACGGCCGGCCGGGCGGCAGATCGACCTCGGCCAGCGTGCCGGCGGCGACGAGACCGTCGACCACCGACGACGACACGCCGGCCGCCGCCGCGAGGCCGGCCCGCGTCCACGCCTGGCCTTCGTTCTCCGACAGCAGCTCCAGCAGCCGGCGGCGGGCGTCGGTGAGCCGTTCGGGCGGCGGGCCGGCCAGGATGAGGCCGCGGATGGGCGGCTCCGGCGCCAGCGCCTCGGGCGCCCGCAGCACCATGCGCAGCACCATGCCGCGCGGCGTCAGCGTGTAGCGGGCCACCCAGTCGATGAAGGTCAGCATCTCCGGCGTCAGCGGCGGCGCGTCGAAGGCGCCCTCGATCGGCCTCAGGCGGTTCGACGACGCCGACAGCTCGGGCGGCTCGGCGGTGACGACGCCGACCACCTTGCGCGGACCGAGCGGCACCTGGACGATCGAGCCCGGTCGCACGTCGAGCCCGCGCGGCACGCGGTAGGAATAGGAGAGGTCGAGGCCGACCGGGGTCAGCACCTGCACCACCTCGCCGCCGGCCGGCCGGGGGGCGTCCTTGCCGAACAGGTCGTGGAGCGGGCTGTCGGGTTTTTGCTGGGGCATCGGCTGATTCGGGGTGTGCGATCGTCGATCATAGGCTAAACGGAGGGCCGCCGCCCCGCCAAGCCGCCCGAGCCGCAAGAGCCGTCGCCATGAGCCTGCCCGCCGTCATCGTCCTGTCCTCCTTCGTCGCCCGCGGCTCGGTGGGCGCCCGCGCCGCCTTCGCGCTGGAGCGGCTCGGCCACCGCGTCTGGACGCTACCGACCGTCATCCTGCCCTGGCACCCCGGCCACGGCCGCGGCCACCGCATGGCATTGCCGGAAGCCGACTTCGCGGCGCTGGCCGCCGATCTCGCCCGCGCGCCCTGGCTGTCCGAAGTGGGCGGCATCATTACCGGCTATCTCGGCTCGGCCGGTCAGGCGGAGGCCGCCGCCGGTCTCGTCGCCGCCGTCAAGGCGGTCAACCCTGGGGCGCTGCACCTCGCCGATCCGGTGATCGGCGACGGCGGCAGCCTCTACGTGCCCGAGCCGGTGGCCATGGCCCAGCGCGATCGCCTCGTCGCCATCGCCGATATCGCCACGCCCAACCGCTTCGAACTCGGCTGGCTGACCGGCCGGCCGGTGGAGACGCTTCTCGACATCACCACGGCGGCGCGGGCGCTCGGGCCGGCGCGCGTCGTCGTCACCTCGGCGCCGGCGCTGATGGCCGGCAAGATCGCCTCGGCGCTGGTCACCGAGGCGGACACCATTGTCGCCGAGACCCAGAAGATCGACGGCGCCCCCAACGGCACCGGCGACCTGTTCGCGGCGCTGTTCCTGTCGCGCCTGATCACCGGCGCCGCCGACGAGGCGGCGCTGGCCGCCGCCTCGGCCTCCACCTTCGAGGTGATCGCCCGCTCGGTGAAGGCCGGCGCCGGCGAGCTGGAACTGATGGCCGAGCAGGAGTCGCTGGTGCGGCCGATGACCATGGTCGACATCCGTCGCCTCGCCACCCGTCGCCGCGCCGTCCGGCCGGCGGCGATCGACGAGCCGTGACGGTGCGCGGTTGACGCCGATACGTAGACCTTCGTATAAGCGTCGCGGCGGGG
>LUYO01000187.1:0-2732 GCA_001603295.1 Rhodobacterales bacterium Alpha_02 | reverse complement strand
CAGCCGGTGGGCGTCGGCGGCGGCGCCGACCAGCTTCGCGCCGGTGCACCGGCGGATTTCGGCGGCGCCCTCGATGTGGTCGCCGTGGTGATGGGTGAGCAGCACGGCGTCGAGCCGGCCGCCAGCCGCCTCGACGGCGGCGAGGATCGGCACCGCCTCCGGCGCGTCGATCACCACGGCCGCGCCGCTGTCCGCGTTGCGGAGGAGATAGGCATAGTTGTCGCCAAGACAGGCGACGACGTCGATTGTCCCGACCATCGGCAGGCTCCCTTCGTCGCCGGTCCGAAAAAACCGGCGGCACCCATTGCGACAACCCGACAGTCGATCAATATGGCGGAAAGGGCAAGGGTGCCGCCGGAGCTGAGCATGTTTCTCGACGTCGTCGATCTCAGGGACTTCTATTCGAGCGACCTCGGCCACGTCATCCGGCCCATCCTCGCCGGCCATCTTCGCAAGCTGTGGCCGAACGTCTCCGGCGACCGGCTGGCCGGCCTCGGCTTTCCGACGCCCTATCTCGGTCCGTTCATCGGCGAGGCCGACCGCACGCTGGCGCTGATGCCGGCCGCCCAGGGGGCGGTCAACTGGCCGGCCGGCGGTCCATCGGCGTCGGCCTTGGTCTGCGACGACATGCTGCCGCTGCCCGACGCCTCGATCGACCGGATGCTGATCGTCCACGCCCTCGAAATGGCGGGCGACCCGGCCGAGCTTCTAAAGGAAGCCTGGCGCGTGCTGTCGCCGGGCGGCCGGGTGCTGGCCGTGGTGCCCAACCGGCGCGGCCTCTGGGCGCGCGTCGACACCTCGCCCTTCGGCTACGGCCGGCCGTTCTCGCGCGGCCAGATCACCAAGCTGTTGCGCGAAACCTCCTTCTCGCCCACCGCCTGGGACGAAGCGCTCTACGTCATGCCGGTGCCGCGCCGCCATTTCCTGCACGCCAGCGCCCGCTGGGAAGCGATCGGCGCCCGGCTGTGGCCGGCGTTCGCCGGCGTCATCCTGGTCGAGGCGACCAAGCATCTCTATCAGGGCGTGCCAGTGGTGCGCCGCGTCCGCTCGCCGGCCATCCGGCCGGTGCTGCTGCCGGCGCCGGCCGGCCTGCCCAGTCCGCATCACGGCCGATCCGGCGGCTGACGGCCGAGACTCAGCCTATCGCCGCGATCGACGCCGGCGCCAGCGCCACGCGCAGGCGGTTGCGGCCGGCGCGCTTGGCGGCGAGGAGGGCATGGTCGGCGCGGGCGACCAGCGCGTCCCGGCCCTCGCCGGGAATGCGGCCGGCGACGCCGATCGACACCGTCACCCGGCCGCCGAGACCGGCGACGGCGAGCCGCTCGACCGCCTGCCGCAGCCGCTCGGCCGTCAGCGTGCCCTCGTCGAGGCCGGTCGACCGCAGGATCACCAGGAACTCCTCGCCGCCGACCCGGCCGATCGCGTCGGCCGGCCTCAGCGAGGCCCGCAGCGTCTCGACGAAGGCCACCAGCACCTCGTCGCCGGCGGCGTGGCCGTAGCCGTCGTTGATCTTCTTGAAATGGTCTATGTCGAGATAGAGCAGCGTCAGCTCGCTGCCGTCGGCGTCGGCCCGCGCCAGGGCTTTGCCGAGCTGATGCAGGACGCGCCGCCGGTTGGCAACGCCGGTCAGCGCATCGGTGTCGGCCATCTCGCGCAGCTGCGCCGTCCTCAGCTCTACTTCGTGTTCAAGCCGCCGGTTGGTCTCGGCCAGCATCAGCTCGGACTGCTTGATCGGCGTGATGTCCGAGGCGGCGGCCACCAGGCCGATGAACGTGCCGTGCTTGTAGCGGGGCGACAGCCGCTCCAGCACCCAGATCCAGTCGCCGTCGGCCTTGCAAACCCGGTATTCGATCTCGGCCGTCGCCGGCTGGGCGAGCAGCCCGGCGATGCGTTCGCGATAGCGCAGCCGATCGTCGGGATGCACGAGATCGGGCCAGGCGGCGGCGATGGCGGCGGCGTCGAGGCCGAGGCAGGTCTGCCAGGCCTTGTTGACGAAATCGACGACGCCGGTCTGGCCGCACACCCAGATCATGGTCGGCGCCTCGTCGGACAGCAGCCGGAAGCGGCGCTCGGTCTCGACCAGCGCGCCGATCAGCACACGCGCCACGGCCGGCGGCGGGCCGCTCACCGGCGCGTCGGGCAGCGCCCGGACGATGCGCTGATCCATCTTCAGGATGTGCAGCACCAGCCAGTCGACCAGGAAATCGAGGCAATCGGCCAGCGCGTCGGGATCGCCGGCGGCGTGCCGGCCGACGAAGGCTTCCACCCGGTCCAGAAACTGCCGATGCACGCAGGCGTGTCGCTTCTGCTCGACGACCGACAGCGAGGAGCAGCTCATCAGCTTCTCCTCGTCGCAGAAATGGGTCGCCGCGTAGTCGCGGAGTTCGGCGATCAGCCGGTCGACATTCAACGACGAGCCGACGTCGCAGATGGCTCCGGCAAGGTCGTTGGTCAGCGCGAACAGACGGCGGTGCTGCTCGTCGATCCGGGCGTTGCCCGTCTCGAGACTCGAGTGCCAGAAAAACAGTGTCATGTTGCCGCTCGACCAACCTCCGCCGTCATCCGCTGGCGGTTCCGGAATGAGGTTAGGTCAGGAATATTAACAATAGCTAGCACTATTTACGGCGGGCGGCGCCGTCGCGCGACAGCAGGAACACCGCCTGCGCGCCGAGGAGGTTCCAGACGATCCACGGCAGGCTGAACGGCAGCCGCTTGCCGGCGCCGTCGAGAAC
>LUYO01000186.1:0-2759 GCA_001603295.1 Rhodobacterales bacterium Alpha_02 | reverse complement strand
CTTTCAGCGCGTTTCGTGGCAGTATCGCTCCATCGCCTACTCGCTTCTTCTGAAGGATGTCGGCGCCGTCTTCCAGCAGATGTACCTCGCGGCGACCGCGCTGGACCTCGCCCCCTGCGCGCTGGGCGCGGGCGACTCGGACGATTTCGCCGAAACGGCCGGCCTCGATTATTTCACGGAGACGTCCGTCGGGGAGTTCGCGCTCTCCGGACGGTGAACGAAGGGCGCGAAGAAGCACCGGTTCCGCAAAACGGCCGAGGAGCGCTCGCGCAAAAGCGCGTTGATTTCGACCGCGGCCTTCCGATAGAATGCTTTATGGAACCCTCAGGGGGCATTCTTCGGGAAAGGCGTTCCGGCCCGGGTTCCGAAAACCGTCGCTTCGTCGGAGGGTTCGCCCATATCGCCCGAAAGGAACGGATAGATGCTGAAAGGAATTCTCTCGAACCGGCGCGTGCGCAACGCGCTGCTTTTTCTCGCGTTGCTCTACGGCGCGGCTTTGTTGGGCGTGCAGCGCCTCGTCTACCGTCCGTGGCCGAACTTTTCGCGGACGCCGGACGCGTACGGCTGGGAGTGGGAGGACGTCCGGTTCCGGGCGAAGGATGGCGCGATGCTTCACGGATGGTTCATTCCCGGAGATTCGCGAAGGACGGTGATCTTCTGCCACGGGAACGCGGGGAACATCTCCCACGGGCTGCGGCGCGCGGATATTCTGAAGTCGCTCGGCGTGTCGGTCTTCCTATTCGATTACAGGGGGTTCGGCATAAGCCACGGCAGACCGACGGAGAGCGGGATTTACGCCGATACGGAGGCCGCTTTCGACTGGCTGAAAGAGAACAAGGGACTTTCCGGCGCGGACACGGCGGTCTTCGGCCGCTCTCTGGGCGGAGCCGCGGCTCTGGAGCTGGCGGCGCGCCGCCCCGTCGCCGGCGTGCTCCTCGAATCCACCTTTACGAGCCTCGCGGACGTGGCCAGGGCCTTCGTGCCCTACCTTCCCGCCGAACTGTTCGTCTTCAATGCGTTCGACAACATGCGGAAGATAGAACGCATCGACGTGCCCGTCCTGATAATGGCGAGCATAGACGATGAAATCACGCCCTTCGAGCACGGACGAAAACTTTTCGACGCGGCGAAGGAGCCCAAGTTCTTTCTGACGATGAACGGGCTGCACAGATCCAGCTTCTACCGCACGGAGCAGGAGTACGTCGACGCCGTCCGCGACTTTCTGGAGTTCGTTTTCGGGGCGGAGCGGTCGGACCTTCGAGAGAACTGATCTACGCCCCCGGCTCTCCGTGCGTCGCGCGCCCTCCCGCGATGGTGCAGCGCACGCCTGCGGAGAACAGATCGTTCCCCGAGAGGCCGCGCAGGTCCCTGTCGAGGACGACCACGTCTGCGAGACACCCCGCTTCGAGGCGTCCGGCGTCGCTTCTGCCGACGGCTTTGTACGGGTTCGACGTGAAGAGCGGAAGCGCCTCTTCGACGGTCAAGCGCTCTTCGGGCGAGAGCGGCGCTCCGCCGTCCTTCCCGCGCCGTTCGACGAGCGCCCAAAGCGAGTGCATCGGGTCGACCGACTCGACGGGGGCGTCGCTGGAGGCGGAGAGAGGGCCGCACTCGTTCATGATGGAGCGCCACCGGTAGGTCCACTCCATCCGTTCCGGGCCGAGGCGCAGCGGCGCCATGGCCATGTCGCTGGGGATGAACGAGGGTTGGATGTCGCAGAAGAGCCCCAGTTCGGCGAGGCGTCGGCGTTGCTCCGGGCGGCAGACGATGAGGTGGTTGATCCTGTCCTTCAGCGCGGCGGGGCCGAACTCTTCGTCGACCTTCCCGATGCAGTCGAGCGCCTGGTCGAGCGCCCGGTCGCCGATGGCGTGGAGGAGCGTCTGAATCCCCTTCCCGCGCGCGGCCCGGAGCATCCCGAGGACCTGCTCGTCCGTCCAGTTCAGCCGTCCGGGCTGGGCTGGGTCGTCCGCGTACGGGGCGGTAAGCGCGGCGGTGCGCCCGCCGAGGCTGCCGTCGAGGAAGATCTTGAGCCCCTGGTAGCGGATCCAGTCGTCGCCGAAGCCGGAGGGCATGACGGGGTAGGGGAGAGCGTCGTGGTAGGTGAAGACGCGCACCGGCAGCTCTCCCCGGCGGCGGAGTTCGTCGTAGAGCGAGAGGTCCTCCTCCATGCCGTAGTCGTCCGCGCCGCACGGGTGAACGCAGGTGACGCCCACGGAGGCCAGTTCGAAGCACGCTGATTTGAGCGCCTCCCGGAGCCCCTCGCGGGAGAAGACGCTCCGCTCCATCGCGCGGAGGGCGGGGATGGCGTCGCGCTCTTCGAGGATGCCGTCGGGGCTGTCGAGCCCGACAAGAGCGAGCGCCCGGCTGTTCGCGGCGTTGACGTGCGTGCACACGCGCTGGAGCAGCACGGGGTGCGGAATGCCGAGCGCGTCCAGGTCGTCCTTCGTCACGGAGCGACTCTCCGGCCAAAGCGTCTCGTTGTAGTTCCACCCGCGGATCCAGCGGTCGGAAGGGGTGACCCGCGCCTCTTCTCGGACCAGTTCGAGGACCTCCGCGAGCGACGTCGCGCCCCCGAGATCGAGCAGCGTCTTCTGCTTGGCCCAGGTGGTCAGGTGGAGGTGCGCGTCGGTGAAGCCGGGAAGGACGGCCTCGCCCGACAGCCGAAGCTCGAGGCGTTCCGACGGCGCGCCTGCGCGGACGCTCTCCTCCGGGCCGACCGCGGCGATTCGCTCGCCCTCTATATGCAGCGCATGCCCCCGGAC
>LUYO01000185.1:0-3037 GCA_001603295.1 Rhodobacterales bacterium Alpha_02 | reverse complement strand
ATGCCGTATCCCTCGATGACGAAGATGCCGGCGGAGTTGAAGAAATCGGCGATCTCCCGGGACAGGGGCGCGCCGGCGGCGGTCATCCAGCGGACCCGGCCGCCCAGCCGCTCGTTCAGGTTCCGGTAAACGAGCCGGTAGGCGAGGCGGTACTGGAGGTCCAGGGCGAGGGGAATGGGCCTGTCGCGCTCTTTCAGGATGCTCACCAGGCCGCCGACCCGGGTCGCCCACTGGAACACCTTCTGCTTCCAGGGGGGCTGCTCCTTGACCTGGGCCAGGATCCGGGCGTAGATCTTCTCGCAGACCCGGGGCACCGCCAGGACGATGGTGGGGCGCTTTGCGGCGATGTCGTCGATGATCGTATCGAAGCTCTGGGCGTAGTGGGTCGTGATTCCCACCTTCATGCCGTAAAAGTGGCCGGCGATGCGCTCGAAGACGTGGGACAGGGGAAGGAACGGGACGGTTTCGTCCGTGTCGTAGGCCGGGACGCAGGTGTCCAGGGCGTCGAAGACCGCCAGGATGTTGCTGTGGCTGATCATGGCCCCCTTGGGGTGACCCGTCGTTCCGGAGGTGTAGACGATGGTTGCCAGGTCCTCGACCTCGATGGCGTCGTTGAGCCGGTCGAAGAGATCCGGTTCGCGGCGGGCCAGGTCGCGTCCCCGCTCCTGGAGGTCGCGGAAGGTCATGAGCAGGGGATTGGACAGGTCGCACCCCTCCGGGTCGATGACGACGATCTTCTCCAGGGAAGGGAGACCCGGAACCTCCGGGAGGGTCTTGGCCACCACGGTACTGTTTTCGGCGATGAAGATCCGGGACTCGGAATTACCGATGATGTAGGCGATCTCGGGGCCCGGGACGGTCGTGTACAGGGGAACCATGCAGGCCCCGATGCCGAGGCTGCCCATATCGGAGGCAACCCACTCGAGACGGTTCTCGCTCAGGATGGCCACCCGGTCTCCCTTGCGGATCCCCAGGGAGTAGAGGCCGAGACCCACGGCCCGGGCATTCTCGTAATACTCCTGCCAGCTCCACCCCTCCCACCGGCCGTTCCTGCGCTTCTCCATGGCGAGGCGGTTTCCGTATCGTTTTGCCTGGTTTCTGAAGATCTGGGCCAGATTGGCCTTCATGGCGCTCCTCCCTCCTTATTGTCTGCCGCCGGGGACGGCAATTGGTTCAGGGAAATCCCGGGCAGGCATCCATTCCGGACGGAACGGATCCGGCGGGACCATGGAAAAAGGTACGGCGATGGTGAATGTGAACTTGAGGCAAGAAATTGCCAGACACTGATTGATTTGTCAATCAGCATCTTCGGCGCCCTGAAAAATTTTCCCGGCGCCGCGAAACTCAAGGAAACAGGGCCTTTTGAACGGTGCGGACAAAGACGTCGCCTCGACGCGGAGGGGATTGGAATTGACGTCTCGGGTTTGAATGGGGTAGTTCAGGACGCAGCATGGGGGCCGGCCGCATGGCGGGTCCGAAGATGCCTCCAGGGACGTTAGTCCGGGGGCGTTTCCGCCCCGTTTTCGAGCGGGAAGGCGGGGCACAAGAAAGAAGGGAGACAAGATGTTTGATCCAGCAAAATGCGACTTCTGCGGAGAGTGCCTCGGGCGTTGCGCCTACATCGACTTCGACAGCACAGAGGGTGCCCGCCAGTTCGAGAAGCTGGTGAACGGGGAGACCGTGGACTGGCTCCGGAAATGCGTCACCTGCTTTGCCTGCAACGAGTACTGTCCCCGGGATGCCCGCCCCTTCGACCTGATCCTCCAGAGGATGGAGGCCCTGGGGGACTACGTGGACCCGAACCTGTTCAAGGCGATCCGGGACAAGTTCGCCGTGCCGGCGGGCTTCGAGCCGCCGAAGGTGAAATCGCCCGTGCTGTCGGTATGCACCATCGAGCCCGTCGCCCCCTGGGCCTTCAGAGGCTCTCTATTCCGCGGACTGGATGTGCTCAAGGGCCGCTTCTGGTTCTGCAACGTCCTGTTCCCCCACCTGGGCAACGAAACCGTCCTCGTCGAGGGCGTCAAGCCGCTTCTCGACCGCTATGCCTCCTTAGGGGTGGACGAGGTGATCTTCGCCCACGACGACTGCTATGCCCTGATGGCCGACTGGGTTCCCCAGCTGGGCCTGAGCCTTCCGTTCAAGGCAACCCACCTCTTCGAATACCTTGCCCGTACCCTGAAGGAGCGCCGGTCCGAGATCCGGCCGCTGGGGATGAAGGTCGCCTACCAGCGGCCCTGCGCCTCCCGGGGCACGCCCGGCAAGGAGGCCTTCCTGGACGAAATCTTCGAGCTCATCGGCGTCGAGCGGGTCGACCGGAAGTACGACCGGGAAGACGCTTTGTGCTGCGGGCAGTCGATGAAGGGATTCATGCAGAGGGGGGAGAAGTACCCCGCCTACCAGACCCTGAACATCGAGGATGCCAAGGCCCACGGGGCCTCGGCCATGGCTTTCCTGTGCCCCATGTGCCTCGATGCGCTGAAGAAGACCTGCCGGGAGGGAGGGCTCGACATGTACATGGTGAGCGACCTCTGCCACCTGGCCCTGGGAGAGGACCTGCGGAAGGAATTCCAGAAGGCGGGCTGACGCAGACCGGGGGAGGTTTTTCATGCCGAAGATTCGTCCGGAAGATTATCCACGGATCCTCTTCTTCACGGGGGCGGGGATGTCCGCGGAGAGCGGCGTCCCCACCTATCGCGGCGCCGGGGGCGTCTGGAGCTCCTACCGGTGGGAGGAATACGCCTGCCAGGAGGCCTTCGACGCCGACCCGGAGAAGGTGCTGCGCTTCCACGAGCTGCGCCGGAAATCGGTCCTGGCCTGTCCTCCCCATGCCGGCCACGAGGCCATCGCGCGCCTGGAGGGGAAGCATCCGCACGTGACGGTGGTGACGCAGAACATCGACGGGATGCACCAGCGGGCGGGGAGCCGCAACGTCCTGGAGCTGCACGGGAGCCTCTGGCGCCTGCGCTGTTCCGGACACGGCGTCCGGGAGGACGCGGGGGAGGCCTACAAACGGTACCGCTGCGAGGAGTGCGGCGGC
>LUYO01000027.1:0-40265 GCA_001603295.1 Rhodobacterales bacterium Alpha_02 | reverse complement strand
CAGCGACAGGAAGGGCTCGACGGTGAAGACGAGGCCGTCGGTGATGACGCGCCTTTCGTGCGGATCGGGCCAGGTGGCGATGTCGGTCGGCTCCTCGTGCAGGGCGCGGCCGACGCCATGGCTGCCGAGATTGCGCACCAGCGTATAGCCGTTCTTGCGGGCGAAGGCGCCGACGGCGCGGCCGACGCCGGCCAGCGGCCGGCCGGGGGCGACGGCGCCGATGCCGGCCCACATCGCCCGCCTGCCGTCGCGGCAGAGCCGGTCCAGCTGGGCTGGCACGGGAGAGACGGCGAACGAGGCGCCGCTGTCGGCGAAGAAGCCGTCCTTCGAGGCGGAAACGTCGAGGTTGATCAGATCGCCGGCTTTCAGCACTCGATCGCCGGGGATGCCGTGGGCGATCTCCTCGCTCACCGAGATGCAGGCGACGCCGGGAAAGCCGTAGGCCGCCCGCGGCGCCGGCACGGCGCCGGCATCGTCGAGCAGGCGGCCGGCGATGGCGTCGAGTTCGGCGGTGGTGACGCCGGGACGGACGGCGGCGGCCATGGCGCCAATGGCGTCGGCCACGATGCGGCCGATCGCCTTCAGTCCATCGAGTTCGTCCTGATGGGTGACGGTCATGTCGTCCTTCCCGGCGTTGTCAATATCATACCAATTCGCGAAGATGCTGACGCATCTGCTCATTGAGGCTATTGCCGATTTCTCATTTGCATCAGTGGCTTGAGAAATCGGCAAATGGAATACCTGGGAGGTATTTTCGATACCTCCAGGTATCACTTCGTCTTGCCGATCCAGGTGGCGAAGGCGGCGAGGAAGGCCTTGAGGAAGGTCTTGGTATCCTCGTTGACGAACTTGCCGTCCTGGCCGAGGAGGTCGCCCACCTTGGAGACATAGGCCTCCGGCTGCTGCATCACCGGCATGTCGAGGAACACCAGCGGCTGGCGCAGGTGGTGGTTGGCGCCGAATGCGCCGAGCAGGCCGGGCGACACGCTGACCACGGCAGCCGGCTTGCCCGCCCAGGCACTCTTGCCATAGGGGCGCGAGCCGACGTCGAGGGCGTTCTTCAAGGCGCCGGGAATGGAGCGATTGTATTCCGGCGTCACAAACAACACGGCATCGGCCTTGGCGACCTCGTTGCGGAAGCGGGTCCAGGCGGCCGGCGGCGCGTCACCGTCGAGGTCCGGATTGTAGAGTGGCAGGTCGCCGATCTCCACCATACGGAGCGTCAGCGCCGCATCGGCGAGAGTGACCAGATTGTTGGCGACGGCGCGCGAGAAGGACCCTTTGCGCAGGCTGCCGACCAGAACCGCGACATCATAGGCCATGCTTGTCTCCTCTATTCCGCGAAGCCGGCGGCTGCCGTGCTCCGCCATAATGCTCGCCTGTGCCGTGCGGCACGGTGGAGCGTCTACCGTGTGTTATATGGGATTTCACGCAAAGGTTCCATGATCGGTGGGTGTGAGGCCATGGTAGTTTATCGCCGCAAGATGTATTGAATAAATTAGATACAGCAGGAAAAATTATTGACATATTGTCATAACACGAGAATATGTGCGGCATGGATGACATCGATCGTCAAATCGTGATCTGCCTTGGCGAGGATTGCCGCCGCTCGCTCGCCGATATTGGTGGCGCGGTGGGGCTATCGACCTCGGCCGTCAACGAGCGCATCCGCCGTCTGGCCGCCGCCGGGGTGATCCGCCGCTTCACCGTCGACGCCGATCCCGAGGCGCTGGGGCGGGGCATCGCCGCCTTCGTCTTCGTCGGGCTTGCCGCTGATGCCGACGAGGCCGAGTTCCGCGCCGTCGCGGCCGGCCACCCCGATATCGTCGAGTGCCAGCACGTCACCGGTGGCTGGAACTACCTGATCAAGATCCGGGTCGGCTCGCTGGCCGGCATCGAGACGTTTCTCGACGAGTTCAAGCGGCGACGGCTGATCGCCCGCAGCGAGACGATGATCGCGCTGTCCACCGTCGTCGAGCCGCCGTTCCGGCCGAAAGAGGAGGTGCCGTGAGCCTGCCGCTGCTCGCCGCCAAGGGCTTCGTGCTCGGCTTCGCCGTTGCCGCGCCGCTCGGGCCGATCGGCGCGCTGTGCATCAACCGGACGCTGGAGCGCGGCTTCCGGATCGGTCTGGCCGGCGGGCTCGGCACGGCGCTTGCCGACGCCGCCTACGGCGGACTGGCCGCCGTTGGCTTTGCCGCCTTCTCGGCCTTTCTCGTGGCGATCGACGGGCCGATGCGGCTCCTCGGCGGTCTCGCTATGATCTGGCTCGGCTGGCAGGGCATGAAGCCGAAGCCGCCGCGGCCGGCCGCCGAGATCAGCGCCCGCGATCTTCTCGGCACCATCGGCGCCACCTTTCTGCTCACCATCGCCAACCCGACCACCATCCTGTCGTTCGCAGTGTTCTTCGCCGGGCTGGGTCTTGCCTCGACGGCCGGAGCGGCATCGGCGGCCATCGTGGTGGCGGGTGTGTTCGCGGGCTCGCTCGCCTGGTGGGTAATCCTTACCGGCGGCGTGGTGCTGGTCCGCCACCGCCTGCCCGACCGCTTCGCACTATGGGTCGGCCGGCTGTCCGGCGGGCTGATCCTCGCTTTCGGTCTTCTGGCGGTCGGCTCCGTCCTTGTCGGGCTCATGCGCTAATCCCTCGGTTGCTCGCGCATGCGTCGGAGGCAGGCGTCGATGAAGACGCGCAGCTTCGGCTGTAGCCGGCTCGACCGGGGGTAATAGAGATAGAGCGCGTCGCGGGCCGGCGCGAAGGCGTCGAGGCAGGTTTCGAGGCGGCCATCGGCCAGTTCGCGGCGGGCGTTCTGCGACGACGAATAGGTGAGGCCGAGGCCGGCCACAGCCATCGCCCGCAGCAGGGCGGAATCGTCGGAGGTGATCTGTCCGGGCGGGTTGATGGTGACGGCAATGCCGTCGTGCTCGAATTCCCAGCGGTAGAGGTCGCCGGTGTCGGGCAGGCGGAAGCGCAGGCAGGTGTGGCTGGCGAGGTCCTCCGGCGTCTCCGGCCGGCCGTGGACGGCGAAATAGGCCGGCGCGCCGACCACCACCCAGGAGAAGGGCGGGCTGACGCGCACCGTCAGCATGTCCTGATCGATGAACTCGCCGATGCGGATGCCGGCATCGAAACCGTCGCCGACCAGATCGCGACGCTTGCTGTCGGTCACCACGTCCAAGGCGATGTCCGGATAGGCGGCGAGGAAATCCGGCAGCAGCGGCGCCAGCACCTCGCGGGCGGCGATGTGGTGGATGAGCAGCCGCAGCGTGCCCGACGGCCGGGCGCTGAGGTTGGCCAGCGCCTCGAGCGAGCCGGCGATCGCCTCGGCGGCCGGCCGGACCTCGGCGAGAAATCGCTCGCCGGCTTCGGTGAGGGCGACGTGGCGGGTGGTGCGATGGAGGAGCGGCAGGCCGATCCGCCGTTCCAGCGTCTGCACCGCCTGGCTGACGGCGCCGGGGGTGACGCCAAGCTCGCGGGCGGCCGCGCGGAAGCTGCCGCGCCGGATGACGGTGAGAAATTCGCTGATGCCGTCGAAAAGGTCGGTTCGAGCCATGGTTGCTCCGAGAGACGCTCGCCCAAGCGTGATTTGGCGGATCGCCGCGTTCGCCGCATAATAGCAGCCTCGATAGCCGGTGATTGTATAGATCAACTGATCAGCCTGTCGCATCCGGCGCGGCTTTTCCGGTCGCCGGCGGCGGCCTAGTTTCTGACGGGCGTAAGCGGCGTCTCTCGTTTGCCGCCTCCAGACCGCGCGCTTCGGCGCCGGCCGATTTTTCGTTCCTTCATGCAATTCTTCAAGGTGATGACATGCGCTACAACACGCTCGGCGGCACCGGCCTCCTCGTTTCCGAAATCTGCCTGGGTACCATGACCTTCGGCGGCCAGGGCTTCTGGACCGCCATCGGCTCGCTCGACCAGGGGGTGGCCGACCGCATCGTCGCCGGCGCCCTCGACAAGGGCGTCAACTTCATCGACACCGCCGACGTCTATTCGGAGGGTCTGTCGGAGCAGATCACCGGCGCGGCGATCCGTGCCTCCGGCCGCGCCCGCTCCGACGTGGTGCTGGCCACCAAGGTGTTCGGCTCGGTCGGCAAGGGCGTCAACGATCGTGGCGCCTCGCGCGGCCACATCATGGACGGCGTCAAGGCCAGTCTGAAGCGGATCGGCACCGACTATATCGACCTCTACCAGATCCACGGCACCGATCCGGTGACGCCGATCGAGGAGACCATCCGGGCGCTCGACGATCTCGTCCGCGACGGGCTGATCCGCTACGTCGGCGTGTCCAACTGGCCGGCCTGGCGCATCATGAAGGCGCTCGGCATCGCCGACCGGCTCGGCCTCGATCGCATCGCCAGCCTTCAGGCCTACTACACCATCGCCGGCCGCGACCTCGAGCGCGACATCGCGCCGCTGCTTCTTTCCGAGAAGGTGGGGCTGATGGTGTGGAGCCCGCTGGCCGGCGGCCTCCTGTCCGGCAAGTACAACCGCGACGGCTCGGGGCCGGAGGGCGCCCGCCGCGCCAACTTCGACTTCCCGCCGGTCGACAAAGCGCGCGCCTTCGACGCCGTCGACGTGATGGCCGAGATTGCCAGGGACAAGAGCGTGTCGGTGGCGCGCATCGCGCTCGCCTACGTGCTGGCCAAGCCGTTCGTCTCCTCGGTGATCATCGGCGCCAAGTCGGTCGAGCAGCTCGACGACAACATCGCCGCCAGCGAGGTGGTGCTGTCGGACGACGAGATGGCCCGGCTCGACGCCGTCTCAGCGCTGCCGCCCGAATATCCCGGCTGGATGCTGGAGCGGCAGGGCGCCGAGCGCCTCGCCTCGGTTCATCGCAAGGCCTGACCACCTTCCACAACTGCCGACCGGGCGCGGCAGCGCGCCACGCCCGGTTTTTGCTTTTCTTGGGGCCGTCGATATGCCAAACCCGCGCCGAAAACGCGGGACAGGCGGATCATGTCGATTGAGCAAGCGGCCGGACGCGGACCGGCCATCATCCTCTGCGAGCCGCAGATGGGCGAGAACATCGGCGCGGCGGCGCGCGCCATGGCCAACTTCGGGCTCAGCGATCTCCGGATCGTCGCGCCGCGCGACGGCTGGCCCAACGACAAGGCCGAGGCCAACGCCGCCAAGGCGACGCACATCATCCACGCCGCCCGCGTCTACGACCGCGTCGAGGAAGCGATCGCCGACCTTTCCTTCGTCTATGCGACGACGGCGCGCGACCGCGACGTCACCAAGGCGGTGCGCGGACCCGTCCACGCCGGCAAGCACATGCGGGCGCTGGAGGCCGAGGGCGCGGCGGCGGGCCTCCTGTTCGGACGCGAGCGCTGGGGCCTCAACAACGACGAGGTGGCGCTGGCCGACGAGATCCTGACGCTGCCGGTGGTGCCCGAATACGCCTCGCTCAACATCGCCCAAGCGGTGCTGGTGGTCGCCTACGAATGGCGCAAGGCCGGCTTCGACGATCCCGACGCGGCGTTGCCGTTTGCCGCTTCCGACCGCTCGCCGCCGGCCGGCAAGGCGGAACTTCTGGGCCTGTTCGATCATCTGGAATCGGCGCTCGACGCGCGACACTTCTTCCATCCGCCGGAGAAGCGGCCGACCATGGTGCGCAACCTGCGCGCCATCTTCCAGCGGCAGCAACTGACGCAGCAGGAAATCCGCACGCTCCGGGGTATCATTACCTGCCTTGACGGCAAGAACCATCGGCCGGCCAAACCGATCACCGACGATGTCGGAGACGACGGGGAAGCCTGAGCGGCAAGGCTTCGTTAACCCTGTCGTCTCAAGGTTCAGGCCCGCCTGTCGCCGCATTCGGCCGGCAAGACTTGGCGGAGAAGCGGTTCAGAGAAGGTCCATGCGCATCCTGGTATTCGACAGCGGCATCGGCGGCCTGTCGGTGGCTCGCGAGATCGGCAAGGCGCTGCCGGCAGCCGGCATGGATTATGTCGCCGACCTCGCCGTATTTCCCTATGGCGCGCTGGAGCCGGATGTGCTGGTGGCCCGCGTCATGGCGCTGATGGAGACGGCGCTCGGCCGGCTCGATCCTGCCGCGCTGGTGATTGCCTGCAACACCGCCTCGACGCTGGTGCTGCCGCCGCTCCGCGCCCGCTTCAGGCTGCCGATCGTCGGCACGGTGCCGGCGGTGAAGCCGGCCGCCGAGCATTCGCGAAGCCGCCTTGCCTCGGTGCTGGCGACGCCCGGCACGGTGAAGCGCGACTACACGCGTGACCTGATCGACACCTTCGGCGGCGACTGCCGCTTCAATCTGGTCGGCTCCAGGCTGCTGGCCGGCCTCGCCGAGCGACAGTTTGCCGGCGAGACGGTGACCGATGCCGAGCTTCGGGCCGAGATCGCCCCCTGCTTCGTCGAGGAGGACGGCCGGCGCACCGACACCGTCGTCCTCGCCTGCACCCACTATCCGCTCATTCTCGATCGCCTCAGGGCGCTCGCGCCGTGGCCGGTGGAATGGATCGATCCGGCGCCGGCTATCGCCCGCCGCGTCGTCACCGTAACCGCCGGCTCCGGCCCGTCGCGCGACGACGGGCTGCCGCATCGCTTCTTCTCGACCGGCCGGCAGCCGCCGGCGGCCATGCTCGACGCCTTCGGCTTCGTGGCCGGCAGCGATCTTTTCGCCGGCGAAGCGGCAAAAGCCGGCAAGTCCGCGCTTTCGGTTTGACAGCGGCCGCTGCCTCGACTATTCACCCCTCAACCCGCCGGCTTCTTGCAAGAGGAGCCGGCGCGGCCGTTCACGTGTCCCGTGGGGGACCTGCCGCGCGCAGTGTTTCCCTGTCGGTTTCGGGCGTCTCCCTTGGGGGCGGACCGGAGCAGAGGAGGGCGCGCGTCCTGAATGAAACACTGACGATAAGCGGGATACGCGATGTCTAAGCGCCATAGTGCAAAGTACAAGATCGACCGCCGCATGGGCGAGAACCTCTGGGGTCGCCCCAAGAGCCCGGTCAACAAGCGTGAATACGGCCCCGGCCAGCACGGCCAGCGCCGCAAGGGCAAGACCTCCGACTACGGTCTGCAGCTGCGCGCCAAGCAGAAGCTGAAGGGCTATTACGGCGACCTCAGCGAGAAGCAGTTCTACCGCATTTACGAGGAGGCGGTCCGCCTGCGCGGCGACACCTCCGAGGCGCTGATCGGCCTGCTCGAGACCCGTCTCGACGCCATCGTCTATCGCGCCAAGTTCGTGCCGACCCCGTTCGCGGCGCGCCAGTTCGTCAACCACGGCCATGTCACCGTCAACGGCCGCAAGGTCAACATCGGTTCCTACCGCTGCAAGGTCGGCGACGTGATCGAGGTTCGCCAGAAGTCGAAGGAAATGGTGCTCGTGCTCGAGTCGATCGAACTCGCCGAGCGCGACACGCCCGACTACATCGAGGTCGACACCTCCAAGAAGATCGCCAAGCTGGTGCGCGTGCCGGCGCTGGCCGACGTTCCCTACGCCGTCAAGATGGAGCCGAACCTGGTCGTCGAGTATTACTCGCGCTGATAAGGTTCCAAGCTTCGGACATATGGAAAGGCCGCCCATCGGGCGGCCTTTTCGCTTTTCCGATCAAGCGGTGAGATCGGCGTAGACGGCGCGGAAGACGTCTTTCGGGAAGGCGCCGTTGCAGCCTTCGACGGCGGTGTTGGTGAAGATGACGATGGTTAGCCCCGAGGCCGGATCGACGTACCACTGATTGCCGTAGATGCCACCCCAGGCCCAGGTGCCGGGCCGGCAGGGAGCGTCTTGCACCGCGGGATCGCGATAGACCGACCAGCCGTGCGAATAGCCGCGGCCGGACGGCGCTGGGTCGATGTCCACCGTATGCGCCTCGGTTAACAGCGGCATAGAGGCCGGCGTCAGCAGCGGCGCGCCGCCCTGGCGCATGGTTTCCAGAAAGGCGAGGAAATCCTCGGCCGAACCGATCATGCCGGCGCCGCCCGACGGGAAGGCCGTGGGATCGAAGGCGCGGCCGGGCCAGAACAGCACGAAGCCGTCGCCATCCTTGACCCGTTCGATGTCACCCATGCGGATGGGCGGTGTGCCGTCGGCATAGGCGACGGCGAGGCGGTTCGTGTCGACCGGCCGGAAGGCGGTGTCGACCATGCCGAGCGGATCGGTGACGCGCGCCTTGACGATCTCCGGAAGGGTGCGGCCGTCAGCGGCCTCTATGACACCACCCAGCACGTCGATGCCGACCGAATAGCGCCAGGCCGTGCCGGGTAGGAAGGCAAGTGGCAGGGCGGCAATACGGGCGATGTTCTCGGCTAGGTCGAAGTCGGACGGGCCGGTGCCGCCGGAAGCGGGCTTGCCATTGCCGATATCGAGATCGTAGGTGAGGCCCGAGGTGTGGGTCATCAACTGCGAGACGGTGATCTGCGGCGCGCTGCCATCCGGCAGGCATGGCCTGAAATCCGGCAGGTAACGGGTCACCGGATCGTCGAGCCGCATCCGGCCGGCCTCGACCATGGCGAGCGCCGCCACCGACACCATCGGTTTGGTCACCGAGGCCAGGCGGAACAGGGTGCGCGGGGTGACCGGCCTCTCCGCCTCGCGGTCGAGAAAGCCGGCTTGCCGGCTGTAGACGACATCGCCGTTCAACGCGATCAATATGTTGGCGCCGACGATGGTCCGGCCGATCGCCCTGTCGACGACGGCGTCGACGCCGGAAAACTGCACTATCCTGTCCACTTGGTTCTCTCCCCCCGATTGCTGGCCCCGAGCCGCTCCTCCAGCGGTTATTAGTGCCATCCTACTCATTCACCAGCGTATTTGTGGCAGGAAGGTGGGGGATCGCCAACCTTTCGCGGCCACGTTCCATGAACGCAAAAAGGCCACCCGAATGGGTGGCCTTTCAGCACTTATCTCAGCTGGCGAAGTCTGATTACTTGACCAGGATCGGCAGAGCCGAGAACTGCGGGTCGTTGGTCTGGGCGGCCGGGTCATAGTAGGTGACGGCCTTGACGCCCACCGAGCCGTGCGTGCCGATCAGCGCGCCGGATTCCGCAGCGTTCTCGACCTGGGCATACCGCTGGGCGTCGGCCTTGGCGGCGGCGGCGTTAGCGGGATTCTCGATCACCACCTTGGTCGGGAACTGCGGGTCATTGGTCTGGGCACCCGGATCGTAGTAGGTGACGAGCTTGGCGCCTTCGACACCGGTCGAGCCATGGGTGCCGATCAACACGCTGGAACCATTGGAGCCCTTCAGGGCCTGCTCGGCCGCGGCATAGCGGTCGGCATCAGCCTTGGCAGCGGCGGCGTTGGCACCGCTGGTCTTGAAGTTCATCTGAATGAACTCGGGGTCGTTGCTGGTCGCCGCCGGATCGTAACGATCACGCGGAGCAGCAGCGGCATTGGCAATGGCCGGAACCAGCAGAGCGGCGAAGGCAGCGGTGACGAAGAACTTGGTGTTCATGATGTATAGCTCCTTATCGAACGTTATCGTCCGGCCTTCTCTCTCTCGGCCTGGACATGCCCCAGAAAACAGCTTGATCAGGACAGCGATTATTTCGGAGGTCTTGATCGCTGCCGATGACCCTCATTTGGGGCAGGACGGTTCACGTTCAAACCGGGCGGCGGTGACGTCTGCGAGCCATCCAGTTGATCGCCGGTCGCGAAAACGTGTCCGGGGAGTTGAACGGCGGCGGCTGGTCAGCCGAAACCCGTGCCATAGAGCCGCGGTCGGTCGGAGCTATTCCGGACACCGCTACAGACTCTTGATTTTACATTGGAATCTCTCGAAAAGTTGCCCCGCTTTTTTGGATGCATCCATAGCGTGCAAATGCATCTTTCTGCCGCTCACGAAAGACGGGAAAGAATGTGAAGAGGGGCGGCCAGCATTCACTCTTTCGGGCCGAAGGCGGCGATATTTTTTAGCGGAACGGTCGATTTTCGCGACTTGACCGGCTTGAATGCTCGTCCTCGGACTCCTTGTCAGGCTCTCAGGCAACAAAAAGGCCCCCGCCGGAGACCAAGCGGGGGCCTTGAAATGCTGGATGTCGGCGCCGGCGCTTACTCGGCGGCGGCTTCCTTCACCTCGATGCCGGCGGCACGGAGATGGGTCTGAAGCTCCTGCTTCTGGAACATCTCGCGGACGATGTCGCAGCCGCCGACGAACTCGCCCTTGACGTAGAGCTGCGGCAGCGTCGGCCAGTTGGAGTAGGCCTTGATGCCGTCGCGCAGTTCGGGATTGTCCAGGACGTTGATGCCCTTGAACGGCACGCCGAGGTAGCTGAGGATCTGCACCACCTGCCCGGAGAAGCCGCACATCGGCATGTCCGGCGTGCCCTTCATGAACAGGACGATGTCGTTGGTCTTCACTTCGTTGTCGATGATCGACTTGATGTCAGCCATGGGTCTACCTCGGTCGGTCGGATTCAAGGTCCGAATTGGAAGCATTCAAAGTTAAGGCGCGCTGGTCTGAAGCGCAAGAGCGTGCAGTTCGCCGCCCATCTTTCCTTTGAGCGCGTCGTAGACGAGCTGGTGCTGCTTGACGCGCGTCAGACCGCGGAAGGCTTCCGATACGACGATGGCCGAATAATGGTCGCCATCGCCGGCGAGGTCGCGGATTTCGACTTTTGCGTCGGGTATCGCCTCCCTGATCATCGCCTCGATGTCTCTTGCCTGCATGGCCATGGTCGTTCCCTCTTCTCGTTACCGGCCAGATGCCGCCGCCTAGGCCAGTTCGCCGCCCATGAAGGCGGGGAACCAGCCGTCGTAGGCCGCCCTGAGATCGGCGATCGCCACCTTGCCGGCGGCACCGAAGTCGACGGCGTCGCCGCCGACGGTGCCGACCCGCTCCGCCCTGACGCCAGCCGCCTCGGCATCGGCCTGGATGGCCGCCGCAACGTCCGGCTTCACGGCGATCAGGTAGCGCGCCTGATCCTCGGCGAATACTGCCACATGGGGCACGAGATCGCCAAGCTCGACGCGGACGCCGCGCCGGCCGGCCATGGCCATTTCGGCCAATGCCACGCCGAGGCCGCCGTCGGAGAGGTCGTGGCAGGTGGCAACGCGGCCGGCGGCGATCAGGCCGCGCACGAAGTCGCCGTTCTTCCTCTCGAGCGCCAGATCGACCGGCGGCGGCGTGCCCTCCTCGCGGCCGAACAGGTCGCGCAGGTAGACCGACTGGCCGAGATGGCCGCCATGGCCGCCAATGAGGAGGACTTCATCGCCATCGGCCTTGAAGGCGATGGTCGCCATCTTCGTCACGTCCGGCAACAGGCCGACGCCGACGATGGTCGGCGAGGGAAGGATGCCTTCGCCGTTGGTCTCGTTGTAGAGCGACACGTTGCCCGAGACGATCGGGAAATCCAGCGCCCGGCAGGCCTCGGCGATGCCTTGCAAGGCCCGCACGAACTGGCCCATGGCCTCCGGCTTCTCGGGGTTGCCGAAGTTGAGGTTGTCGGTCAGCGCGATCGGGTCGCCGCCGACGGCGGTGACGTTGCGCCAGCTCTCGGCCACCGCCTGCTTGCCGCCCTCGAACGGATCGGCCTCGCAGTAGCGCGGCGTCACGTCGGCCGACATGGCGAGCGCCTTGCCGGTGCCCTCGACGCGCACCACGCCGGCGTCGCCGCCGGGAATCTGCGCCGAATTGCCCTGCACCAGACAGTCGTACTGCTCGTAGACCCAGGCGCGCGACGCCTGGTCCGGCGCGCCGATCAGCTTCAGCAGCGCGGCGCCAACGTCGTTGACGGCCGGGATGTCGTCGGCGGCCAGCGGCGGCGCCTTGTTCGGCTCGACCCAGGGGCGGTCGTATTCCGGCGCCTCGTCGCCCAGCTCCTTGATCGGCAGGTCGGCCACTTCCTTGCCCTGCCAGATGATGCGGAAGCGCAGGTCGTCGGTGGTCTCGCCGCAGACGGCGAAATCAAGCTCCCACTTGCGGAAGACAGCCTCGGCCTCCTTCTCCCTGGAGGGCTCCAGCACCATCAGCATGCGCTCCTGGCTCTCGGAGAGCATCATCTCGTAGGGCGTCATGTCGGTTTCGCGCTGCGGCACCCGGTCGAGGTCGAGGCGGATGCCGAGGTTGCCCTTGGCGCCCATCTCGACGGCCGAGCAGGTGAGGCCGGCGGCGCCCATGTCCTGGATGGCGACCACCGCGCCGGTCTGCATCAGTTCCAGGCAGGCTTCGAGCAGCCGCTTCTCGGTGAAGGGATCGCCGACCTGCACGGTCGGCCGCTTCTCCTCGATGGTGTCGTCGAACTCGGCCGAGGCCATGGTGGCGCCGCCGACGCCGTCGCGGCCGGTCTTGGCGCCGAGGTAGACCACCGGCAGGCCGACGCCCTTGGCCTCGCTGAGGAAGATACCGTCGCGCTTGGCGATGCCGAGGGCGAAGGCGTTGACCAGGCAGTTGCCGTTGTAGCGGGGATGGAAACGCACCTCGCCGCCGACGGTCGGAACGCCGAAGGAATTGCCGTAGCCGCCGACGCCGGCGACGACGCCGGCCACCAGATGGCGGGTCTTCGGGTGGTCCGGCTCGCCGAAGGACAGCGAGTTCATGGCGGCGATCGGCCGGGCGCCCATGGTGAACACGTCGCGGAGGATGCCGCCGACGCCCGTCGTCGCGCCCTGATAGGGCTCGATATAGGACGGGTGGTTGTGGCTCTCCATCTTGAAGATGGCGACGTCGCCGTCGCCGATGTCGATGACGCCGGCATTCTCGCCGGGGCCGATCACCACCTTGTCGCCCTTGGTCGGCAGCGTCTTCAGCCACTTCTTGGAGGACTTGTAGGAGCAGTGCTCGTTCCACATCGCCGAGAAGATGCCGAGCTCGGTCAGCGTCGGCTTGCGCCCGATCAGGCGGAGGATGCGCTCGTATTCGTCGGGCTTCAGCCCGTGGCGGGCGATCAGATCGGGCGTGATGTCGATGTCGTTCTGGAACACGGGCAATCCCCTTGGGCGGTGGTCCCTCATCGGGCCGATGGCGGGCCGGACCGTCCGGCCGCCCGCGATCGGCCTGGTATCTCGGTCAGGCGGCGAGCGTCTCGGCGACGCTCTCGAACAGGCCGCGGCCGTCGAGGCCGCCGTGCAGCGCCTCGATCAGGTTTTCCGGGTGCGGCATCATGCCGAGCACGTTGCCGGCCTCGTTGAGGATGCCGGCGATGTCGTTGATCGAGCCGTTCGGATTGGTGCCCTCGGCGTAGCGGAAGGCGACGCGGCCTTCGCCCTCAAGGCGGGCCAGCGTCTCGGGATCGGCGAAATAGTTGCCGTCGTGATGGGCGACCGGGCAACGGATCACCTGGCCCTTGGCATAGGCGCGGGTGAAGTCGGTGTCGTTGTTGGTCACTTCCAGCTTCACCTCCTTGCAGACGAAGCGGAGGTGGGCGTTGCGCATCAGCGCGCCGGGCAACAGGCCTGTTTCGGTGAGGATCTGGAAGCCGTTGCAGACGCCGAGGACGCGGACGCCGGCCCTGGCCTTCTTCGCCACGTCGAGCATGGCCGGCGAGCGGGCGGCGATGGCGCCGCAGCGCAGGTAGTCGCCGTAGGAGAAGCCGCCGGGCAGCACGATCAGGTCGACGTCGGGAAGCTCCGCGTCCTGATGCCAGACGACGGTCGGCCTGACGCCGGTGACGTCATGCAGCGCCTTCACCATGTCGTGGTCGCGATTGGAGCCGGGAAAGAGGACGACGGCCGAGCGCATAGCGTGTTCTCCTCGAAAGGTGGAGCCTTGCGGCAAGGCTCGACACGCCGGGGAGAACCGCCGCCCCGGCACCGGCAAGGCGGGCGGCCCGGCGCCTCGCCGGCCGCGCCCGCCGGGTCCGCCTCAGCCGAGAACGTCGATGTCGTAGTTCTCGATGACGGTGTTGGCGAGCAGCTTCTCGCACATGTCGGCGACGGCGGCCCTGGCCTTGGCCGGATCGGTCTCGGCCAGCGCGAGGTCGATGATCTTGCCCTGGCGGGCGCCGTCGATGCCGGCAAAGCCGAGGCCGCGCAGCGCGCCCTCGATCGCCTTGCCCTGCGGATCGAGAACGCCCGCCTTGAGGGTGATGGTGACGCGCACTTTCATGGGCCTGCCCCGAGAAATGAAGAACGCCGGGGAAATAACCCGGCGTTCTCGGATTCACAAGTCGGTTGTCGCGCTTTTCCGCGGCGTCGGCGGCCGTTTGGCGGGCCGGCGGCGGATCACTTGACCAGCGTCGGGCCGGAGGGGCGCGTCTGCTCGGATTCGTTGAGGATGCCGAGGCGGCGGGCCACCTCGGTGTAGCTCTCGACGAGACCGCCCATGTCCTTCCGGAAGCGGTCCTTGTCGAGGCGGTCGCCGGTGGCGATGTCCCAGAGGCGGCAGCTGTCGGGGCTGATCTCGTCGGCCACGACGATGCGCATCATGTCGCCTTCCCAGAGGCGGCCGCATTCCATCTTGAAGTCGACGAGGCGGATGCCGACGCCGAGGAACAAGCCGGCCAGGAAGTCGTTGACGCGGATGGCCAGCGCCATGATGTCGTCGATTTCCTGCGGCGAGGCCCAGCCGAAGGCGGTGATGTGCTCCTCGGAGACCATCGGGTCCTTGAGTTCGTCGCTCTTGAAGTAGAACTCGATGATCGAGCGCGGCAGCTGCGTGCCTTCCTCGATGCCGAGGCGCGTGGCGATCGAGCCGGCGGCGACGTTGCGCACCACCACTTCGAGCGGGATGATCTCCACCTCGCGGATCAACTGCTCGCGCATGTTGAGCCGGCGGATGAAATGGGTGGGGATGCCCATGTTGTTGAGATGGGTGAAGAGGTATTCCGAAATCCGGTTGTTCAGAACACCCTTGCCGTCGATGATGTCGTGCTTCTTGGCATTGAACGCCGTGGCGTCGTCCTTGAAGTGCTGAATCAACGTACCCGGTTCGGGACCTTCGTACAGGATCTTGGCCTTACCTTCGTAGATACGCCGGCGGCGGTTCATTGGGATATACCGTGGTCTGTTGATGAAATCCATGAGGCCGGGCTCCGGGTCCGAATCACCAAATTAGCCCGCTTGTCGCCTCGGCGGGAATTCAGGATGCGTCGACAGCGTGACCGGACAACGACGCGCCGGCCAACGTGGACACATTCTAAGCACAGAAAGCGGGCGAACTGACGTCCGCCCGCTCCCTCGCCTGTGCCGCACACTATCCGAAAGGCGTGCCGATAACAATCCCATCGCGCCGCAATTTCGCGTAGTGGTCATTCCTTAACGATGCTCGTGGTTTACCGACTTCCGGCCAAGTTGAATGAAAGGCTCCGAAAGCATATATTCGAAAGGCGAAGAGTGTTTGAGCTTTTGCCTTTCAGAGAAAGGAGGTTCGGATGTCCACGACATGGAGCCGAAGCCTGCCTTTGTCGGGCGAAAGCGGCCATAACGGAACCATCGCCGTCTTCGACAACCGCGAAAAAGCGTTCGAGATCAAGTTCGCGCTCGACGAGGAACTGAAGTTTCGAGCCACCGCGCGCCGCAACAAGCTGATGGGCCTGTGGGCGGCGCGCAAATTGGGGATGGGAGATCCGGAGGCCGCGGACTATGCTCGCGCCGTCGTCTTCGCGGATCTGGCGCGGGTCGGCGGCCGGGATGTCTGCGCCAAGGTGACGGCCGATCTCGCCGCCGCCGGCATTTCCGTGACGGACGAAGAGTTGCAGCTGGCGATGCGCGATTTCATGGCGCTCGCCGAGCAGGAGGTCAGGGCCGAAGCCTGACCCGTCCGAAAGGAAGGCCATGGAACGCTCGTCCTTGCGTGCCGCCCTCGCCGGTGACCGTCCGCTCAGGGTTGGCTGGTCGTGCCTCTCCGATCCGCTGGCCGCCGAGATCATGGTGCGCGCCGGCTTCGAGGCGGTGCTGATCGACCTCCAGCACGGGGTGATCGACCTTGGCGCGGCGCCGGTCCTGCTGACGGCCATCCGCGCCGCCGGCGGCTACGCGCTGGCGCGCATTCCGGTCGGCGAATACCAGTCGGCGTCGCGCCTCCTCGACTGGGGCGCCGACATGGTGGTGGCGCCGATGATCGAGACGGCGGACGACGCCCGCGCCTTCGCATCCTTCATGAAATATCCGCCGGACGGCCTGCGCTCCTACGGTCCGACCCGCGCCGTCCAGCTGTCCGGCCTCTCCGCCGAGGCCTATCGCACGTCGGCCAATGCCGCGACGCTCGCCGTGGTGATGATCGAAACGCGCGGCGCGCTCGCCAACCTCGACGCCATCCTGGCGGTGCCGGGCATCGACGGCGTGTTCGTCGGTCCGTTCGATCTGTCGATCGCCCTGTCGCCGGACGGCGAGCCGGGCCTCGACCGGCCCGATACCATGGCCGCCATGGAGCGGGTGGCGCGGCAGGCCAGGGCGGCCGGCAAGGTGTGCGGCGCCTTCGGCGCCAACCCGTCGCTGACCCGCCGCTATCTCGACCTCGGCTTCACCTTCGCCTCGCTGTCCACCGACATGGACCTGATCGCCGGCGCGGCGCGGGCGGCCATTGCCGAGGTGGAGGACGACGACTGACGGTCAGGACGCGGCGGGTGCGGCGGCTCGCTTCAGGAGCATGGCGAAGCGCGTCAGCCCTTCCGGCCACGGGCCATAGCCGGTTTCGCCGTTGATATGGCCGGCGGGGCCGGCGTCGACGAAGTCCGAGCCCCAGGCGGCGGCGAATTCATCGGCCCGCTCGAAGGCGCAATAGGGGTCGTCGCGGCTCGCCACCAGCATGGACGGGAAGGGCAGGGGATCGGTGGACAGGCCGGCGAAGCTGGCGATCGCCGGTTCATCGAGCCGATCGACGTCGGGCAGGGCGACCAGGAAGGCAGCAGCCACCCGCCGGCCGACGTAGGGCGCGGCGTGGATCACCGTGGCGACGCCAAGCGAGTGGGCGACCAGCACCACCGGCCGACGCGCCTTGCCGATGGCAAGGCCGAGCGCCGACACCCAGGCGTCGCGGTCGGGTTGCGCCCAGTCGCGCTGCTCGACGCGGCGCGCCGTCGGCAGACGGCTCTGCCAGCGGCTTTGCCAGTGGTCGGGGCCGGAATTGTTCCAGCCGGGAACGATCAGGATGTCGCATTCTGAGGTCTTCATGCGGTGAGCTTGACCGGGAACTTCGTGGAAAGCAAGGCAGGTACGCCGGCAACCCCAGGCGGCAGCGGGTTCGTTTCGCCGGCATCCGATCGGGCGGATAAAGGCGGCGGGAGGCTATTGTCCATGGTCCGCACTCTCGTCGCCGCGCTCTGCTCTGCGCTGGCAATCGTCTCGGCTGATGCCGCGCCGGCCGGTGTTATCCGGCCGGACGGTGGCCATTCCCGCTTGGTGATCGAGGTCGGTTTCTCCTGCGACGGACGCCACCTCTGCCGGCAGATGCGCTCCTGCGCCGAGGCTCGCTATTTCCTGGAGGTCTGCGGCGTTTCCCGGCTCGACGGCGATGGCGACGGTGTGCCCTGCGAAACGCTATGCGGTTCGCACTGACGGTGCATCGACGTAGAGATCCGGGCGACGATCGCGAATCGGATCAACGGCTTGCCGCCTTAAATTGCAGTAGCCGGGCAGGTGTGCCGCCCGGCCGTCCTCATGTTCCGATTCAAGTGGAAGACCTGCGTCTCGCCTATTCGCCGAACACGCGGGCAAAGATCGTGTCGACGTGCTTCAGGTGATAGCCGAGGTCAAACTTGTCGCGGATCTCCTCCTCGGAAAGAGCGGCCCGCACCTCGGCATCGTTCAAGAGTTCGCTGAGGAAATCGACGCCGGCGCTGCCATGATGGTAGCTCTCCCACACCTTCATGGCGTTGCGCTGGACCAGCCGATAGGCGTCCTCGCGGGAGACGCCCTTCTGCGTCAGCGCCAGCAGGATGCGCTGCGAATGGACGAGGCCGCCGAGCCGGTCCATGTTGGCGATCATGCGATCGGGGTAGACCAGCAGCTTGTCGACAACGCCGGCGAGGCGGGCGAGGGCGAAGTCGAGGGTGATGGTGGCGTCCGGGCCGATGTAGCGCTCCACCGACGAATGGGAGATGTCGCGCTCGTGCCAGAGGGCGACGTTCTCGAGGGCCGGCGTCACGGCGGCGCGGACGACGCGGGCGAGGCCGGTGAGGTTCTCCGTCAGTACCGGATTGCGCTTGTGCGGCATGGCCGACGAGCCCTTCTGGCCGGGTGAGAAGTATTCCTCGGCTTCCAGAACCTCGGTGCGCTGCAGATGGCGGATCTCGGTGGCGAGACGCTCGATCGACGAGGCGACGACGCCCAGCGTCGCGAAATACATGGCATGGCGGTCGCGCGGGATGATCTGCGTCGACACCGGCTCCGGCCGGAGGCCGAGCGCTTTCGCCACATGCTCCTCGACGCACGGATCGATGTTGGCGAAGGTGCCGACGGCGCCGGAGATGGCGCAGGTGGCGATCTCCTCGCGGGCGGCGACCAGACGGGCGCGGCAGCGGTCGAACTCGGCGTAGGCCTCGGCCATCTTCAGGCCGAAGGTGACCGGCTCGGCGTGGATACCGTGGCTGCGGCCGATGCAGACGGTATGCCGGTGCTCCATCGCCCGGCGCTTCAGCGCGGCGAGCAGAGCGTCGACGTCGGCGATCAGCAGATCGGCGGCCCGCTTCAACTGAATGTTGAAGCAGGTGTCGAGCACATCCGACGAGGTGAGGCCCTGGTGGACGAAGCGGCTGTCGGGGCCGATGAACTCGGCGAGATGGGTCAGGAAGGCGATGACGTCGTGCTTGGTGACGCGTTCGATCTCGTCGATGCGCTCGACGTCGAAGACCGCGGCGTTGCCCTTTTCCCAGATGGTCCTGGCCGCCGCCTCGGGCACCACGCCGAGGGCGGCGAGCGCGTCGGTGGCGTGCGCCTCGATCTCGAACCAGATGCGGAACTTCTGTTCCTGGCTCCAGATGGCGGTCATCTCGGGGCGGGCGTAGCGCGGGATCATGGCTCGGCCTTTGGCATGGGAGGAAGGGCGAGCGCGGTTTACCAGCAACGGCCTGACGGCATCAAGCCTCGCCGTAGTGGCGATCGTGGTAGATCAGCACTTCCTTGGCGCCGTCGGGGTCGCGCGGCTTGGTCATGGTGGCGACCACGGTACCGAAATAGACGGTGTGCGAGCCGACATCCTGGCTGGACAGCAGGCGGCAGTCGAGCGCCATGATGGCGCCCTTCAGCACCGGCGCACCGGTGGCCAGCGTCGTCCAGTCGCCATGCCGGAAGCGGTCGTCGAGGTGGAGGCCGGTGCGGCCGGCGAAGATGTTGGCCAGCGTGACTGCGTCTTTTGGCAGCAGACTGATCGAAAACTGGGCGTTTTCCTGCACCAGCCTGTTTTGCGGGCTCTTGCGGTTGAGGCAGACCAGCACGGTGGGCGGATCGTCGGACACCGAGGCGACGGCGGTGGCGGTGAAGCCGGCCATACCGGCCGGACCGGCGGTGGCGACGATGTTGACGCCGGAGGGCAGGCGGGCGATGGCGTCGCGGAAAGCCTCGCCGGTGGCCGGCGGCAGGGCGCCGGCGGCGCTTTCCTGCACCGAAAGGCTACTGCCGGCTGTGCTGTCGGTCGCCATTGTCGCCCCTTCCGAAAGCGAATCCATTGATCTCAATTGGCTTATCACGAACGGGCCGGGCTGCGGACCCTATATTGAGCCCCTCTCCAAAACGGCAGACTTCTTGCATAGCAGTCGCCAAGTGAAACTGGAATTTTAACGGTGCCTTTTCGTAGATTACGCAGGAATCCCCATAAAATTCCATAAAACTAGTGAAAATCGCTATCTTTCCGGCCGCCAAGGCGGCATTTCGTGCTCAGGGAGGGATTTCCCGAGGAAAGACAAGGGGCTTAGTTGTCTTGATCGATCTATGCTGCTAATGGAATCCATAAAGCCCGCAAATGAAGCAGCCGTCAAAGGCTGCCGTGCGGGTGACTGCAGGGGGTCTCTATTTCATGGAAGTTTTCGTCCAGCAGGTGATCAATGGGATCACTATCGGATCGCTGTACGGTCTGATCGCCATTGGTTACACCATGGTGTTCGGCATCATCGGCATGGTGAATTTCGCCCATGGCGATGTGTTCATGGTGTCTGCCTTTTTCGCGCTCATCTTTCTCCTGGTGCTGACCTCGTGGTTCGGCATCGCCTCGGTGACGCTGGCGCTGATCCTGGTGATGGTCATCTCGATGGTGCTGACGGGCCTGCTCGTCTGGGCCATTGAACGCATCGCCTACGCACCGCTCCGGGGCTCGTTCCGTCTGGCGCCGCTGATCTCGGCCATCGGCATGTCGATCGTGCTGTCCAACTTCGTCCAGGTCGCCCAAGGGCCGCGCAACAAGCCGATCCCGCCGGTTACTCGCGAGGTCTACACGCTGTGGCAGGGGCCGACCGGCTATCCGGTCAACATCTCGCTGAAGCAGATCATCATCTGGGTGGTGACGGCGCTGCTGCTGGCCGCCTTCTGGTACGTGGTGCAGAAGACGGCGCTCGGCCGGGCGCAACGCGCCTGCGAGCAGGACCGCAAGATGGCCTCGCTGCTCGGCGTCAACGTCGACCGCACCATATCCCTGACCTTCGTCATCGGCGCGGCGCTGGCCGCCGTCGCCGGCACGCTGTTCCTGATGTACTACGGCGTCGTGGTGTTCTCCGACGGCTTCACGCCGGGCGTCAAGGCGTTCACGGCGGCGGTGCTCGGCGGCATCGGCTCGCTGCCCGGCGCGGTGCTCGGCGGCCTGCTGATCGGCCTCATCGAGACGCTGTGGGGGCAATATGTGTCGGCCGACTACCAGAATGTCGCCGCCTTCTCGATCCTGGTGATCGTGCTGATCTTCATGCCGCAGGGCCTGCTCGGGCGTCCGGAAGTCGAGAAGGTCTGATCATGAACTCACAAGCCAAGTCTCTCCCTCAGGGCGGCCCCAACTTCGGGCAGGCCCTGAAAGACGGCGTCATCGTCGCCATCGTCGCCTTCGCCCTGCTCGGCCCGCTGGTCGGTCTCCGGACCGACCAGAACATGGCCAACGAACTGATCATCCAGAACCGGCTAGGCCTTGCCGCCATCCTCTCGGCCATCGTCGGCGCCGGCCGCTTCTTCCTGTCGGCCTTCGTCTATCCCTGGGCGGCCGCCCGCGGCAGCAAGACCAAGGCGGCGGTGACGCTGACCGAGCTGGAGGCGAGGGCGACGCGCGCCCGGCACCTCTCGATCGGCGGCCTTGCCTTCCTGTTCGTCTACCCGGTGCTGATCATCTCGCTGGTCGGCGTGCAGGGGTCGATCAAGTGGGTGGACAACTTCGGCGTCCAGATCCTGATCTACGTGATGCTGGGCTGGGGCCTCAACATCGTTATCGGCCTCGCCGGCCTGCTCGATCTCGGCTATGTCGCCTTCTACGCGGTCGGCGCCTATTCCTACGCGCTGCTCGCCATCAACTTCCACCTGAGCTTCTGGGTGCTGCTGCCGGTGGCCGGCATCCTCGCCGCCTTCTGGGGCCTGATCCTCGGCTTCCCGGTGCTCAGGTTGAGGGGCGACTATCTCGCCATCGTCACGCTGGCGTTCGGGGAGATCATCCGTCTGGTGCTGATCAACTGGAAGGCCTTCTCGGGTGGCTCGGCCGGTATCTCGTCGATCCCCAAGGTGACGCTGTTCGGCCTCTATTCCTTCGACGTCAGCGCTCCCAACAACTTCGCCAAGGCGTTCCACCTCGCGGCGTCCTCGGCCTACTACAAGGTATTCCTCTACTACCTGATCCTGCTGCTGGCCCTCTTGACCGCCTTCGTCACCATGCGGCTGCGAAGGTTGCCGATCGGCCGCGCCTGGGAGGCCTTGCGCGAGGACGAGGTGGCTTGCCGCTCGCTCGGCATCAACACCACCAACACCAAGCTGACAGCCTTTGCCATCGGCGCCATGTTCGGCGGCTTCGCCGGCTCCTTTTTCGCCGCCCGCCAGGGCTTCGTCTCGCCCGAATCCTTCATCTTCATGGAATCGGCGGTGATCGTCGCCATCGTGGTGCTCGGCGGCATGGGGTCGATGATCGGCGTCGCGCTGGCCGCGGTGGCGATGATCGGCGGCACCGAACTCCTGCGCGAACTCTCCTTCCTGAAGGCGGTGTTCGGCAACGACTTCAATCCAGACCAGTATCGCATGCTGCTGTTCGGCCTCGCCATGGTGATCATCATGGTGTGGAAGCCGAGGGGCTTCGTCTCGGTCCGCCAGCCGACCGCCTTCCTGTTCAGGCGCAAGACGGTTTCCGGCGATCTCGTGAAGGAAGGCCACGGCTGACATGACGACTTCCCCCAAGACCTGGGACAGCGATGCTGTCCTCGCGGTCGAACACCTGACCATGCGCTTCGGCGGTCTCGTGGCGGTGAACGACCTCACCTTCTCGGTCGGTCGTGGCGATATCACGGCGTTGATCGGCCCCAACGGCGCCGGCAAGACGACGGTGTTCAACTGCATCACCGGCTTCTACAAGCCGACCACCGGCATGATGTCGATGCGGCCGAAGGACGGCTCGCTGCACCTTCTGGAGCGGATGCCCGACTTCATCGTCGCCCGCAAGGCCAAGGTGGCGCGCACCTTCCAGAACATCCGCCTGTTCTCCGGCATGACGCTGCTGGAAAACCTGCTGGTTGCCCAGCACAATCCGCTGATGATCGCCTCCGGCATGACCATCCTCGGCGTGCTCGGCATCGGCGGCTACAAGGCCAAGGAAAGGGAGGCGATCGACCGCGCCCGCTACTGGCTCGACAAGATCGGCCTCACCGCCCGCGCCGACGATCCGGCCGGCGATCTGCCCTACGGCGCCCAGCGGCGGCTGGAGATCGCCCGCGCCATGTGCACCGGTCCGGACCTCCTTTGCCTCGACGAGCCGGCCGCCGGCCTCAATCCGCGCGAGTCGGCCGAACTCAACGACCTCCTGCTGTCGATCCGCCGCGACGACGGCACCTCGATCCTGTTGATCGAGCACGACATGTCCGTGGTGATGGGCATCTCCGACCACGTCGTGGTGCTGGAATACGGCACCAAGATCGCCGACGGCACTCCCGACGAGACCCGCAACGATCCGCGCGTCATCGCCGCCTATCTCGGCGTCGAGGACGAGGAGGTCGAGGAGATCGAGCAGGAGCTGGACGAGCAGTTCGGCGACGGCCACGACGAACAGCCGGCGGGCGACAACGAAGGGGAGCGGGCATGACCGAAGTGGCAAAGCCCCTTCTGACCGTGAGGGGCGTCAGGACCTATTACGGCAACATCATCGCGCTGAAGGGCGTCGACGTCGACGTCAACCAGGGCGAGATCGTCACGCTGATCGGCGCCAACGGCGCCGGCAAGTCGACGCTGATGATGACCATCTGCGGCAATCCGCGCGCCCGCGACGGATCGATCGTCTACGACGGCCAGGACATCACGCGCCTGCCGACTCACGACATCGCCCGCCTCAGGATCGCTCAGTCGCCCGAGGGGCGGCGCATCTTCCCGCGCATGACCGTGCTCGAGAATCTGCAGATGGGCGCCTCGATCGACGGTCTGGAGTTCTTCGACACCGATATCCAGTACATGTTCGACCTGTTCCCGCGCCTCAAGGAACGCCTGCACCAGCGTGGCGGCACGCTGTCGGGCGGCGAGCAGCAGATGCTGGCCATTGCCCGCGCGCTGATGGCGCGGCCGAAGCTCCTGATGCTCGACGAGCCGTCGCTGGGTCTGGCGCCGCTGATCGTCAAGCAGATCTTCGACGCCATCCGCGAACTCAACCGGCGGGACGGCCTCACCGTGTTCCTGGTGGAGCAGAACGCATTCCACGCGCTGAAGCTCGCCCATCGCGGCTACGTGATGGTCAACGGCGTCATCACCATGAGCGGCTCCGGCCGCGAACTCCTGGAAAACCCCGAGGTGCGCGCCGCGTATCTCGAGGGTGGCGCCCACTGAGGGGAGGGACGGACATGCAAGGCATCCTCTACGAAGAAGCCTCCAGCCTCACCTTCATCTTCGTGACGCTGATGCTGGGTGGCTTTCTGGCGCTGCTGACCGGCCGCGCCTGCGCCAAAACCTGGCGGCCGCGGATCGTCATGGCGATCTACATCGCCATCCTGACCATCGGCACCCGCTTCATCCACTTCTCGATCTTCGGCGGCACGCTCTTGTCGCTGCACTATTACCTCGTCGATCTGATCGTACTGGAAATCGTCGCATTCGCCGGATTCCAGTTTACGCGCACGCGGCAAATGGTTACGCAATACTACTGGCTCTACGAGGCCGCCGGCCCCTTCTCGTGGAAGGCGCGCGGGTGAGCCGCACCGACAATCGCCGCGGCCGTCCGGCCCCGGCGCAGGCGTTCCGGATGGCGACCGGAGTTACGGAGCAGGGATTATCTCCGCCGGCCGCCGTCCTGCGACCCGAGGGTTCGGGCTTGAACCCGTCTAACTTCCAGCCAAAGACAAAATGGGAGACCACAACATGAAGAAGTTCCTCCTGTCGGGCGTCGTGTTCGCCGCCGGCTTCGCCTTTGCCGGCGCCGCTTCGGCCGACGTCATCATCGGCGTGGGCGGTCCGTTGACCGGTCCCAACGCCGCCTTCGGTTCCCAGCTCCAGAAGGGCGCCGAGCAGGCGGCCGCCGACATCAACGCCGCCGGCGGCATCAACGGCGAGAAGGTGGTGATCGAACTCGGCGACGACGTGTCGGACCCCAAGCAGGGCGTGTCGGTGGCCAACAAGTTCGTTGGTGACGGCGTCAAGTTCGTGGTCGGCCACTTCAACTCGTCGGTGTCGATCCCGGCCTCCGAAGTTTATGCCGAGAACGGCATCCTGGAGGTGACGCCGGCCTCGACCAACCCGACGTTCACCGAGCGCGGCCTCTGGAACACCTTCCGCGTCTGCGGCCGCGACGACCAGCAGGGCGCCGTCGCCGGCAAGTATATCGCCGACAACTACAAGGACGCCAAGGTGGCGGTCCTGCACGACAAGACCACCTACGGCCAGGGCCTCGCCGACGAGACCAAGAAGGCGCTCAACGCCGCCGGCGTCCCCGAGGCGCTCTACGAGGGCGTCAATCTCGGCGACAAGGACTTCTCGGCCCTGGTCTCCAAGATGAAGGAAGCCGGCGTGTCGGTCATCTACTGGGGTGGCATGCACACCGAGGCCGGCCTGATCGCCCGCCAGTCGACCGAAGCCGGCCTCAAGGCGACGATGATGTCGGGCGACGGCATCGCCTCGGCCGAGTTCGCCGCTATCGGCGGCCCGTCGGTCGAAGGCACGCTGATGACCTTCGGTCCCGATCCGCGCGAGAACCCGGCTGCCACGGAAACCGTCAAGAAGTTCCGCGATGCCGGCTTCGAGCCGGAAGCCTACACGCTCTACAGCTATGCCGCCGTGCAGATGATCGCCGCCGGCGCCAAGGCGGCCGGCTCGACCGATCCGCAGGCGGTGGCCGATGCTCTCCACAAGGGCGACCCCATCCCGACCGTCATCGGCGACCTCGCCTATGACGAGAAGGGCGACCGCAAGGACGCCGACTACACCGTCTACCAGTGGTACAAGGCGGACGACGGCAAGATCACCTACAAGATGCTGAAGTAAGCCGGGTTGCGGCCGGGGAGTCCCGGCCGGTCCTACCGTCTTCGATGCGCGCCGCCGGAGCGATCCGGCGGCGTTCCGTTTTTTCGGACAAGCTGCTATTGCTGCGGGCGGTTCAACGGGGAAGCCGCGAAGTGATGGGCGCACGGTTGCATGTTCTGCTGGTGGCGACGCTTGCCGCCGCTTTCCTCTCTCCGGCGCGGGCCGACGTGACGATCGGCATCGCCGGCCCGATGGCCGGCAGCTTCGCCGACGTCGGCCGTGACATCCGTGCCGGCGTCGAGATCGCCGTGGCGGCGGCCAACGCCCACGGCGGCGTCAAGGGCGAGAAGATCCGCACCGTGGCCGTTGACGACAAGTGCGAAGCGGAGACCGGCGCGGCGGTGGCCAACCAGTTGATCGGCAAGGGCGTCCGGGCGGTGATCGGCCACGCCTGCACGGCGGCGGCGCTGCCGGCGGCGCGAGTCTACGGCCAGAATGGCGTGCTGTTCCTGTCGCCGGCCGCCACCAATCCGCGGCTCACCGACGAGAACATCGGGCCGGGCGTGTTCCGCCTCGCCATCCGGTCCGATCGCGAGGGCCAGGCGATCGCCGCCTATCTCGGCGACCGCTTCAAGGGCAAGCGGGTGGCCTTCGTCCACGACGGCAGCGTCTATGGCCAGGGGCTGGTCGAAGAGGCGGGCAAGCTGTTCGCCCAGGCCGGTGGCGCCGTGGCGATGACCGAGGCCTTCACGCCCGGCGAGAAGAGCCAGAACAATCTGATCGGCAAGATCCAGGATGCCGCCGTATCGGCGGTGGTGATGGGCGCCTTGCAGGCCGACGCGGCGGTGATCGCCGGCGAGGTGAAGGCGCGCGGCCTCAACGTGGCGCTGATCGGCAACGAGGCGCTGGCGCTGGCCGAATTCAAGGCGCTGGCCGGCGATGCCGCCGAGGGCACGGTGTTCTTCCTGCCCTTCGTCGACAAGTCGCGGCCCGAGGCGGTCGATCTTCTCCTATCGCTCGAGGAGCGGCAGTTGATGCCGACCAACACGCTGTTCACCGCCCATGCCGCCACTGAAGCGGCGATCGCCGCGCTGGCGAGCGGTGGCGACCTCGCAGCCGAGGCCGCCTTCCTGCGCCAGAGCGGCGCTGCCACGGTGATCGGCAAGGTGAGCTTCGACGACAAGGGCGACTGGCGCGAGGCGACCTACAAGCCTCAGGTGTGGCGCGGCGACGCCTTCGTGCCGCTGCCCTGACGGCAACCGTCGCCGGAGCGGCCCGCCATCTCGCGAGGCTTTTACTGGCGTTTGCCATCGGCAACTGGTACTGTCGCCGCGACGACAAACGAGCAAGCGTGCCGCTCGAGCCCCCGTGCCATTCCCTCTGGGAAGACGCGCGGATGATGGTCGGGGCCTCCCACCGTGGATGGCGCCGGTTCCCGGATCGCGGCGCGCCGGAGTGATCTCAGTGGGTGACGCGGGCGATCGAAGCGACCGCGCAGACCCCACGCGAGGACGTGCCGACCCCGCCACCCCGGCGGCGGACGGAGCGTCTGGTGCCCTGTCGAAGCGGGCGGCGCGACGCCGCCGCAAGCGCCGGCCCGGTTCGGGTGCGGCGGGCGACAAGGCCTCGGTGGGACATGCGCCGACGGCGGGCGACAGGCAACCGGAGCGGGCACCGCTGCCGGTTCGTGTTGATTCCCCGGCCAATTCCTCTCCTGACAAGGCCGAAGCCGCCTCCGGCCGGCCGCGCGAAGACGGTGCGCGACGCCGCCGGCGGCGCGGCCCCGCCAAGGGCGCCTTGCGCGGCGTGCGCAAGCCCGGCCGCGAGGATGGCCGCGACGACGGTCGCCCCGACGAGGGACGCGGCCGCGACGGCGAGCGCCGCAAGGGTGGCGAACGGCACGCCGAAGCCGGCGAGGCGCGGGCCATCAACGGCGCCGCGGTCAACGGTCATCATCACGGCCACCGTCGCGGCGCGGCGGCAACCGGTCCGCTCTACGCGGCGCTCGATCTCGGCACCAACAACTGCCGCCTGCTGGTGGCTGAGCCGCAGGATCGCGGCTTCCGCGTCGTCGACGCCTATTCGCGCATCGTCCGGCTGGGCGAGGGCATCGGCCGCACCGGCCGGCTGTCGGACGCCGCCATGGACCGCGCCGTCGATGCGCTGGCCATCTGCCGCGGCAAGCTGGCCGACCTCAAGGTGCGCAAGATGCGGCTGATCGCCACCGAGGCCTGCCGGCAGGCCGACAACGGCGCGCTGTTCCTCGATCGGGTGCGCAAGGAGACCGGCCTCAGCCTGGAGATCGTCAGCCGCGAGACCGAGGCGCGCCTCGCCGTCGCCGGCTGCGCCACGCTGATCGATCCGCGCTCTGAGGGCGTGCTGCTGTTCGACATCGGCGGCGGCTCGTCGGAGCTGGTCTGGCTCGACCTGCGTCGGCGCGGCGAAGCGCGCGGCTTCGCGCTCACCCGCTTCATTCGCAGCTGGACGTCGCTGCCGGTCGGCGTCGTCACGCTCAGCGAGCGGCACGGCGGCCACGTGGTGACCGAAGCGGTCTACAACGACATGGTCGACGAGGTGAGCGGCCTGATCGACGGCTACGAGGGCATGGACGGGGCGGCCGAACTGGTCGCCGCCGGCACCGCCCACATGCTCGGCACCTCCGGCACGGTGACGACGCTGGCCGGCATCCACCTCGGCCTCAAGCGCTACGACCGCCGCCGCGTCGACGGCGTCTGGATGGACGGCGGCGAGGTGGACGACATGATCCGCCAGTTGATCGACATGGGTTATGATCAGCGCGTCGCCAATCCCTGCATTGGCGCCGACCGGGCCGATCTGGTGCTGGCCGGCTGCGCCATTCTCGAAGCCATCCGCCGGAAGTGGCCGTGCGAGCGGCTGCGCGTCGCCGATCGCGGCCTCCGCGAAGGCATTCTGGTCGAACTTATGGCCCGCGACGGCGTCTGGCGCCGCCGGCCGCAGCCGCCAAGGACGGAAGCGCATGTCTGACAAGGGCAAAACCACCGGTTCCGACAAGCCCAAGGGCAAGGGCCGCGCCGACACCGGCCTCAAGGTGAAGGTGAAGACGGCGCGCGGCCGCACCGCCTCGTCGGTGCGCTGGCTGCAACGCCAGCTCAACGATCCCTATGTCGTCAAGGCGCGCAAGGAGGGCTGGCGCTCGCGCGCCGCCTTCAAGCTGATCGAGATCGACGAGAAGTATCACCTGTTGAAGCCCGGCAACCGGGTGGTCGACCTCGGCGCGGCGCCCGGCGGCTGGTGCCAGGTGGCGGCGAAGAAGACCGGCTCGACGCCGGGCAATCCGCTGATCGTCGGCATCGACTATCTGGAGATGGACGGCGTGCCGGGCGTCGCGCTGCTGCAGAAGGACTTTCTCGACGAGGACGCGCCCGAGGCGCTGATGGCGGCGCTGGGCGGCCATGCGCCGGACGTGGTGCTGTCCGACATGGCGGCGCCGACCACCGGCCACCACAAGACCGACCATCTCCGCACCACCCATCTCTGCGAGGTGGCGGCGGCCTTCGCCGTCGACGTGCTGCGGCCGGGCGGCGCCTTCGTCGCCAAAGTGTTCCGCGGCGGCACCGAGAACGAGCTGCTGGCCACGCTGAAGCAGAACTTCGCGCAGGTGTTCCACTTCAAGCCGCCGTCGTCACGCCAGGAAAGCGTCGAGATGTATGTCGTCGCCAAGGGCTTCAAGGGACGTCAGGAGGCGGCGGAGGACGGGCGGCCGTGAGCGGCATTCCATCCGACGATGGCGATGATGACGGCTGGGACCGCATTGCCGACGCAGCCGACGGCGCGCCGCGGCCGGCGCCGACCGATCCGAAGAAGCTCCGCGACAAGCTGCGCCGCTCGGGCTTTGCCTATCTCCAGCGCTATTCGGCATCGGAGGCGCATTTCGCCGGGCTGATGGAGAAGAAGCTCAAGCGCTGGGAGGCGGCCGGCTACGTGGCGCTCGGCGAGGCGCGCGTCGCCGACCTCGTGGCCGATCTGGCGCGCGAGTTCCGCGAGCTTGGTCTGATCGACGATGCCGGCTTCGCCGCCTCGCGCGTCGCCTCGGCGCGGCGCAAGGGCGCCTCGCGGCTGAAGATCGCCCTCGGCCTCCGGGCCAAGGGCGTCGACAGCGATCTGGCCCAGACGGCCATCGCCGAGGAAGGCACCGACGAGACGGTGGCGGCGCTGCGCTTCTGCCGCCGCAGGCGCATCGGCCCCTGGCGGCGCGGCGAGCGGCCGGACCGCGACGGTCTCAACCGGGAGATCGGCGTGCTGGTGCGGCAGGGTTTTGCCGCTCAGCTCGCCCGCAGCGTCGTGCTACTGTCGCTGCCGGAGGCCGAGGAGAAGCTCGAAGCCAACTAGAGCGGCGGACGCCCGGACGTATCCTAACCGCCGCTCTCGTCTTTTGTTTCACGCATCGGACTTTCCGAAAAGTGGGTCCACTGTTCGGTCCGATGCTTCAGTGGGGCGGTCCCGGATGGAATGGGTGTCGGAAGCGCTGCTGATCGGCCTTCGCCCGCATGGCGAGACCAGCGCGGTGATCGAGGTGATGACGCCCGAGCACGGCCGCCACCTCGGCCTCGTCAAGGGCGCCCGCTCGCGACGCCTGCAGCCGGTGCTGCAGGCCGGCAACTCGCTGACCGTCACCTGGCGGGCGCGGCTCGAAACGCATCTCGGCCTGTTCGTCGTCGAGCTGGAGCGGGCGCGGGCGGCCCGACTGATGGAGAGTGCCGCCGGCGTGTTCGGCGTGCAGATCGTCGCCGGCCATCTGCGCCTTCTGGCCGAACGCGAGGCGCATTCTGGCCTCTACCGGGCGGCCGAGACGCTGCTCGATCATCTCGACGGCCTGTTGCAATCGGCGGCGCTGGTCGCCCGCTTCGAGCTGATGCTGCTCGACGAGCTGGGTTTCGGGCTCGATCTTTCGAGTTGCGCCGCCACCGGCCGCAGCGACGATCTCTGCTTCGTCAGCCCGAAATCGGCGCGGGCGGTGTGCCGTGAGGCGGGGGCGCCCTATGCCGACCGCCTGCTGACGCTGCCGGCCTTCCTGCTGCCCGACGCCGAGGGGGCGCCCGACGCCGCCGACGTGGCGGCGGCACTCAGGCTCACCGGCTTCTTCCTCGACCGTCACGTTGTCGGACCCAGAGCGGTCGACCTGCCGCCGGCACGAGCGCAACTGGTCGCCAAGCTCGACGCGGAGCGGCGGGAAAGCTCCTCGTAGCTCCCGTCAGGCGACAGCCGCCAGGAACAACGCCTCGCGGCGCACCGAGCCGTCGGCATTGCGGGGGATCTCCGGCACCGACAGCAGCGCCACCGGCCGGTCGAGCTTACCGGCCGCTTCGCCGTCCAGCCAGGCGAGCAACTCGGCGAGTTGCGGCCGCTCGCCGGGCTTCGGCACCACGGCGAGACCGATGCGGTGGCCGACCGGGCCGGCGTCGATCGGGAACACGGCGGCGTCCTCGACGCCCTCGTAACGGCGGAACAGCGCGTCGAGCCGCCGCGGCGACACGGTGATGCCGGCGACGCCGATGGTCTCGCCGAGCGTGCCGGTGATCACCAGCCGGCCGTCGTGCTCCTCGACGGCGAGGCCGGTGCGCAGGAAGCCGTCGGAGGTGACGCCGAGCAGGGCGCCGCGCCGGCCGGATTGCGGCTCGGGCCAGGGCGCGTCGGGAATGGCGGCGCCGCCGAGCAGCAGTTCGCCCTCCGCCTTGCGGCTTTTCGCGCCGGCCTTCGGCCGGATCCGCGCCTCGAACAGCGCCGGCGCGTCGTCGTAGCCGCCCATGCGCGCCTCGCCGAGCGGCAACGCCACCATGGCGCCGCCGGCGTCGCGGGCGCGTGGAATCAGGCAGAGGCCGCCGAGCGTGACCAGATCGACAGTGCGGGCAGCAGGCGCCGGCATCAGGCCAAGGCCGGCGCCGACCGCCGAGAAGGCGACCGGCCGGTCGAGGGCGGCGGCGAGCGGGCCGACGATCGCCTCCGGCAGCACGACGCGGTTGGCGCCGGCGCTCTCTACAGCGCCGGCAAGGCCGGCGAGCGAGGTGCCGTGATGGAAGGCGACGTGGCCGCCCGCCATCAGCGCCGTGGCGATGGCGCCGGCCAGCGAGGCAAGGCTGGCCGGGTGCATGGTGGAAAGCACAGTCTCCGGCGCGGCGATGCCGGCTTCCAAGAGATGGCCGGCAGCGATCGCCGTCAGTTGGTTGTGGCTGTAGGGGACGATCAGCAGTTCGTCGTCGGGTGTGCGCGCCATCGACAACAGGGCGACATGATCTGCCGCCACGCCGCGCCGCGCCACCTCGGGCGGCGGGCCGAGCGCGTCGACGTCGGCCAGGACCTCGGTGAGATCGATCAGGCCGTCCGGCTGGCCGTCGCCGACGGCGAACACGAAGCGGATGGCGAAGGTGTCGGCGGCGACGTCGCGCACCAGTTCGCCCGACGGCTCGTCCTCGATCTCCGAGGCGGTGACCATCGCCTTGATCGATGCCGCCTCGATGGCCGCCTCGATCTCCGATTTCGTCCAGTAGACCGGCAGCGGCGCCACCACCAGACCGGCCTTCAGCGCCGCGAAGATGATGATCGCCGCGTCGGCGCAGGGCGGCAGGTGGATGCCGAGCACCATGTCGGGCCGGAGGCCGACGGTGGCGAAGAAGGCGGCGAGGCCGTCGATGCGCCTGACGGAGTCGGCAAAGCTGTAGTGGGCCGACAGGCCCGGCACGGCGCCGACGCCGACGTCCTCGAAGGCGGTGGTGGCCGGCGTGGCGGCGGCGGCGCGACGCATCAGCTCGTCGAGCGTCACCTGGCTCCAGGCGCCGGAGGCAACGCAGGCTTCGGCTCGTTGTTCGGACGTCAGGATCATGGCGCGTTTCCCAATTTGCCTAGCGTCAGGACTTGGCGTCCGCCCACCAGGCGGACGGCTGGATACCGGCGATGGCCGTCGCCTCGGGCCGGCGGATGCGCGCCCAGCGGGCGACGAGATCCTCGGGCAGGTGATAGAGCGGCACGCAGTAGACGCCGGAGATCAACAGGCGGTCGAGGGCGCGGACGGCGGTCTCGAACGCCTCGCGTTCGGTGGCGGCGAGCAGCGCGTCGATCATGGCGTCGATGGCCGGGCTCGACGCGCCGGCATAGTTGAAGGTGCCTTCGGTGACCGCCGCCTTCTGCGACCAGCGATTGACCTGCTCGTTGCCGGGCGACAGCGACGCCGTCCAGATCATCTGCAGCATGTCGAAGTCGAAGGTCTTCTGACGGTCGTAATATTGCGTCGAATCGACGAGCCGCACCGCCATGTCGATGCCGATCAGCTTCAGCGTCGCCTGATAGGCGAGGGCGAGGCGTTCCTCGTCCGGCACCTTGGCCATGAACTCGAAGGCGAAGGCTTGCCCGTTGGCGTCGACCAGCCGGCGGCCGTCGAGCTTCCAGCCGGCCTGGTTCATGAGGTCGAGGGCGGCGCGCAGTGCCTTGCGGTCACGGCCGGAGCCGTCGCTGACCGGCGGCGCATAGGTGCCGGCCATGACCTCCGGCAGCACCAGATCCTGGTAAGGGGCCAGCAGCGCCGTCTCGGCCTCGGTGGCCGGGACGCCGATCGCCGACAGGCTGGAGCCCTCGAAATAGGAGCCGGTGCGGGCATAGGCACCGTAGTAGAGCGTGCGGTTGACCGCCTCGAAGTCGAACAGCAGCGTCAGCGCCTGCCGCACCCGGATATCCTTGAACAGCTCGCGGCGGGTGTTGAAGACGAAGCCGGTCATGCCCTTCGGCGTGCCGGTCTTCACCTTCTCCATGACGACGCGGCCGTCGCGCACGGCCGGGAAATCGTAGGCCTTGGCCCAGTGGCCGGGGTCGCTATCCAGGTAGAGATCGAAGGTGCCGGTCTTGAAGGCCTCGAAATAGGCGGTGGCGTCCTTGAAGTACTCGATGCGGATTTCGTCGAAATTGTCGAGGCCGCGCTTGATCGGCAAATCCTTGGCCCAGTAGTCCGGATTGCGCTTCAGCACCACCTGCCGGCCCTCGTCGATGCTGTCGATCACGTAGGGGCCGGAGCCGAGGAGCGGCTTCATCGACGACTGGTCGAAGGTGGCGGCATCGATGGCGTGGCGGGGCAGGATCGGCGTGAAGCCGCCGATCAACAGCGGCAGTTCGCGATCGGCGCCGTCGGCGAAGGAGAAGCGCAGCGTGCGCTCGCCGACACGATCAACCGACACCACCTTGTCGAAGCGGCGCTTGTAGACCGGCCGGCCCTTGTTCTTCAGGAGGTCAACGGTGAATAGCACGTCGTCGACGGTCACCGGCTGGCCGTCGGAGAAGGCGGCGCGCGGGTTCAGCGTGAACTCGACCCAGGCCCGGTCGGCCGGCATTTCGACGCCCTCGGCGATGAGGCCGTAGAGCGAGAAGGCCTCGTCGGCCGAGCGCTGGAGCAGCGTGTCCCAGACGTTGTTGCCGTAGAGCGTGTCGGAGAGGCCGCGCGGCGCGTTGCCCTTGACGATGAACGGGTTGAGGCTGTCGAAGGAGCCGGGGAAGCCGAGGGCGAAGGTGCCGCCTTTCGGCGCATCCGGATCGGCGTAGGGCAGGTGTTCGAAGTCGGCCGGCAGGGCCGGCGTGCCGTGCATGGCGATGCCATGGGTCGGCGCGGCGCGGGCCGGCAGCGACAGCAGGAGGCCGGCGCCGACGGTGCCAAGACAGAAGACGCGGCGGGTAATGACGCAAGACATGAACCGGGGTTCCGTTCGGACGCGAATCTTTCACGAAACGTTAACACGTCCGTCCTTGCTTGGACCCGTCAATTTTGACCGGCCGGCCGCCGGTCCACCGCCGAAGCGCCCGGCCGGCCGATGAATTTCCGGCCGGAGGCGCGGGGCCACCGTGTTGCCCAAATTTGCCGTCATCGGGTTCTCCGAGCGCCAGGGCGCGGGCAGGGTGAGCCCCGCGCGCCGCAGGGCGGAGAAAAGTCACTTTCGGCAGGCTTCCGGGGTTCGGATTGCACGAAGCGCTGTTGACAAGTCGATCGAAATCAGACGATCGGTAGCGCCGATGGCGTGTGCTAGAGATCGACGCATGCAAAGGATTGGGCGAATGGCAACGGTTACTTCCCTCAGGACCATGGTCTTTCTGGCGGCGCTGGCGCTGCCCGCGACCGCCGCGCTGGCGCAGGACAAGCCGGCCGCTCCGGCCGACGCGGCTCCCGCCGCCGCGGCTCCCGCCGNNGCTCTGCGGTGAGGACGCTCGCACCAAGAAGCAGGTCTGCTTCACCGTGCGCGAGCTGCGTACCGACAGCGGCCAGTTCCTGGCCTCGGCCGGCGTGCGCGAGGTGGACGGCGAGACGCGCAAGATCCTCCTGGTGCAGACGCCGGTCGGCATGCTGATCCAGCCGGGCATCCGCGTGCAGGTCGATCAGAACACCCAGGTGCCGGGCAAGTACACCATCTGCATGCCCAACGCCTGCTTCGCCGAGATCCCGATCACCGACGACTTCACCGCCTCGATGAAGAAGGGCAAGGACCTGATCATCACCACGCAGAACCAGCAGGCCAAGGCGCTGAACTTCCCGATCTCGCTGACCGGCTTCACGGCGTCCTACGCCGGACCGGCGATCGACACGGCGGCGCTGCAGCGCCAGCGCGAGCAGCTCGCCTCCGAGGTGCAGCGCAAGGCCAAGGAAGCGCAGCAGAAGCTGCTCGACGCGCAGAACGCCGCCTCCGGCGCCGGTGCCGCCAAGCCCTGAGCTTCAGGGGGCCATTGAAGATAGTCGAGCCCGGCCGGGGAAACCCGGCCGGGCTTTTTCATGCCGGGCTTTCCGGTGGCAACGGCTGGCGGTCGCCGCCGGCTTGCAGGCCCGGCGGCGACCGCGCCATTTGCCGAAGACGGGGCCATATGCCGGCTCAGCTTATGCCGAGAGCATCCCTGACGCCTGCCGCGTAGGCTGGATCGACCTTGGCGAAATGGCCGAGCTGGCGGTCGACGATGTCGCGCGGCACGCCGGCCATGGCGGCGGCGATGTTCTGGAAGAGGCGCTGACGCTGTCCTTCGTCGAACAGGCGGAACAGGGCGCCGGCCTGGCTATAGTCGTCGTTGCCGGCGCGATGATCGTAGCGGTCGGCGTCGCCGGAGATGCGCAGCGGCGGCTCGCGGAATTCCGGCGCCTGACGCGGGCCTCCGAAGCTGTTCGGCTCGTAATAGGCGTCGGGATTGGGCTTGTTGGGCATGAAGTTCATGGCGCCGTCCTTGTGGTAGTGATGGACGGGGCATTTCGGTGCGTTGACGGGCAGCGCCTCGTAATGGGTGCCGAGCCGGTAGCGGTGGGCGTCGGCATAGGAGAACAGGCGGGCCTGCAACATCTTGTCGGGCGAGAAGCCGACGCCGGGCACGATGTTGGACGGCGAGAAGGCGGCCTGCTCGATCTCGTTGAAATAGTTGTCGGCGTTGCGGTTGAGTTCGAGGGTGCCGACCTCGATCAACGGATAGTCGGCGTGCGGCCAGACCTTGGTCAGGTCGAACGGATTGTAGGGCGTCGTCTCGGCTTCCAGCTCGGGCATGACCTGCACGTAGAAGCGCCAGCGCGGATAGTCGCCGGCCTCGATCGCCCCGAACAGGTCCTCCTGCGTCGACTCGCGGCTGCGGCCGACCACTTCGGCGGCCTCGGCGTTGGTGTAGTGGCGGTGGCCTTGCATCGTCTTGAAGTGGAACTTCACCCAGAAGCGCTCGCCGGCCTCGTTGATGAAGGAGTAGGTGTGCGAGCCGAAGCCGTCGATATGGCGGACGTCGGTCGGCAGGCCGCGGTCGGAGAACAGGATGGTCACCTGGTGGATGCTCTCCGGGCTGAGCGACCAGAAGTCCCACATGGCGGTGGCCGAGCGCAGATTGGTCTTCGGATGGCGCTTCTGGGTGTGGATGAAGTCGGGGAACTTCAGCGGATCGCGGACGAAGAACACCGGCGTGTTGTTGCCGACGAGGTCCCAGTTGCCTTCCTCGGTATAGAACTTCAGCGCGAAGCCGCGCACGTCGCGCTCGGCATCGGCGGCGCCCATCTCGCCGGCCACCGTCGAGAAGCGCAGGAGCAGCGGCGTCTTCTTGCCGACCTCGGAGAACGGCTTGGCGCGCGTGTAGCGGGTGATGTCCTGCGTCACTGTCAGTTCGCCGAAGGCGCCCCAGCCCTTGGCGTGCACGACGCGCTCGGGAATGCGCTCGCGATTCTGGTGGGCGAGCTTCTCGATCAACTGCCAGTCCTGCATCAGCACCGGGCCGCGCGAGCCGGCGGTCAGCGAATTCTGGTTGTCGGCGATCGGGCTGCCGGCGGTGGTGGTCTGGATCGGTCGGTCGGTCAAGGCGGGTCTCCCTGCATGAGAACGGATGCGGCGCCGGCAGGCCGGCATCGCCTCTCCGCATCAACATGACGGCATTTCTTAGAATCATTCCAATTGCATTATCCGACCGGGCTGATAGGATTTTCCTATGAAGATCACCCTGCGCCAACTCCGCTATCTCGACGCGCTCGCCACCGAGGGGCATTTCGGCCGCGCCGCCGAGCGGGTTTCGGTCAGCCAGCCGGCGCTATCGGCGCAGATCCGCGAGCTTGAGGAGGCGCTCGGCTGTCCCTTGGTCGAGCGTGCCGCCGCCGGCGCCCGCCTGACGCCGGCCGGTGAGGCGATCGTCGAGCGCGGCCGACGCATTCTCGCCGAGGTGGGCGACCTCGAAGCCTATGCCCGCGCCGCCGCTGACCCGGCGACCGGCGCGCTGAAGCTCGGCATTATCCCGTCGATCGGTCCCTATCTCCTGCCGAAGCTGCTGCCGGCCATCGCCGACGCCTTTCCGGCGCTCAGGGTCGGCGTGCGTGAGACGGTGACGGCAACGCTGGTCGGCGAATTGCAGGGCGGTGGCCTCGATCTGGTCATCGCCAGCCTGCCGCTCGGCGATCCGTCCTTCGTGGAAGTGCCGGCCTTCGCCGATGCCTTCCTGCTGGCGACGCCGGCGACGGGGCCGTTGTCGCTCGGCGCCTTCGACAGCGCCGCCGACATTCCGACCGAGGCGCTGCTGCTGCTCGAGGACGGCCATTGCCTGCGCGACCAGACGCTGGCCTCCTGCGGCGCCCTCGACGCCCGCCGGCTGACGCGGGCCGGCGTCACCTCGCTCGCCACCATCCTGCAACTGGTGGCGGCGGGGCAGGGGATCACGCTGCTGCCGGAGCTGTTCCTCGCCGCGACGCCGCTCGACGCCGACCGGGTGCGCCTGTGTCGGCTGTCGCGGCCCGAGCCGCACCGCACCATCGGCCTCGCCTGGCGCCGCACCAGCCCGCTCGCTCCGCTCTGCGAGCGAATCGCCGGCCTGATGCCGGGGCTGAAGCCGGCCGCCGCTCGCCTGCCGACATGAAAAAAGCCGGCCCCGTGGGGCCGGCCGTAAGGCGATCCATCGTCGCGATGGCAGATTACTTGGCGATGACCTCGGCGGTCGGCCGCGGCGTGGTCGCCGTTTCCGGCGGCAGCACCGGGTATTCGACCGGACGAAGCTCGCCGGTCAGCGCCGTCAGGAACGAGGCGATGGCCGTGGTCTCGTCATCGTTGAGTTCGGCGCCGAGCTGGGCCGATCCCATGACGGCGACGGCCTGCTTCAGATCCCAGACCTTGCCCGAATGGAAGTAGGGCGCGGTCAGCGCGACGTTGCGCAGCGGCGCGGCGCGGAAGACGTACTCGTCGTCCGCCGTCTTGGTGACGGTGAAGCGACCCTTGTCGCCGGACGGCAGGATGTCCGAGCCCGGCCGCTCGACGACGCCGAACGGATAGTAGTCGTGGCCGCCGAAGTTGACGCCGGAATGGCAGGCCGAGCAGCCCTTTTCCATGAACAGGTTGAGGCCGGTCTTCTGCACCTCGGTCATGGCGTTGTCGTCGCCTTCGAGCCAGCGGTCGAAGGGCGAGGCAGGCGTCAGCAGCGTCACCTCGAAGGCCTCGATGGCCTTGGCGACGTTGTCGAAGGTGACGGGCGAGGGATCGCCGGGGAAGGCAAGCTTGAACCATTCGTCATAGAGCGGCATGCTGGTCAGCGTAGCGATCACCTGATCGGGCGTGCTGGCCATCTCGACGCCGGCCTGGATCGGGCCCTTGGCCTGGGCCTTCAGGTCCTCGGCGCGGCCGTCCCAGAACTGGGCCTGGTTGAGGACCGAGTTGAGGACGGTGGGCGAGTTGCGCGGACCCTTCTGCCAGCCATGGCCGATCGAGGTCTCGAGGTTGTCGTCGCCGCCGGTCGCCAGGTTGTGGCAGGAGTTGCAGCTGAAGACGCCCGAGGCCGACAGACGCGGATCGAAGAACAGGGCGCGCCCGAGATCGATCTTCGCCTTGGTGATCGGATTGTTGTTGACCGCCGGCAGAATCGACGGAATGGCCTGGAACTGCTGGGCAGCCTGTTCCCGCAGCGTGTCCGCCTTCGCGGGAAGCGCCAACGCCGCCGCGGCCGCAGCCACGGCCAGCACCCAATGCCTTTTCATGAAATCCTCCCCCTAGATGGAAGTTATAACAATTCAAAGGTACGGACTGCGGTCATGAATTCCTTGATCTAAATCAATTGGGTGGCATGAAAATCCGAAGTGTGGATGTCCATTTCCGGCTGTGCATGTCCGATCGTCGCGCCATGAGGGCGGGAGCCGCCGCTTTCCGCCGTGGCCCGGCGCCGCGTCGAGAGCCGGCGGGGCCGGTATTCGCCGCTTTCCCGGCGCTCTCCGGGCTTTGCCGCGCTTGCCCGATTCCAGTCCCGCCGCTATAAGCCGGCCTGACCCGAGGATCCGGCTGCGCCGGGCCTTGCCGCCGCCAGCCACAGAGGGGCAGATTTCCATGGCGATCGAACGTACCTTCTCGATGATCAAGCCCGACGCGACCCGTCGTAACCTCACCGGCGCCATCACCGCCAAGCTGGAGGCGGCCGGCCTGCGCGTCGTCGCGTCCAAGCGCGTGTGGATGTCCCGCAAGGAGGCCGAGGGCTTCTACGCTGTCCACAAGGGCAAGCCCTTCTACGACGAGCTGTGCGACTTCATGTCGTCGGCGCCGACCGTCGTGCAGGTGCTGGAGGGCGAGAACGCCATCGCCCGCAACCGCGAAGTGATGGGCGCCACCAATCCGGAGAAGGCCGCCGAAGGCACCATCCGCAAGGAGTTCGCGCTGTCGATGGGCGAGAACTCGGTGCACGGCTCCGACGCGCCGGAGACGGCCGCCGCCGAGATCGCCTACTGGTTTGCCGAGATCGAAATCGTCGGCTGAGGCTTTTCGCCAATCGAGTCGAAAAATAAACGGGCGCCCCATTCGGGGCGCCTTTTTTTGACCTCCGTCATGGTTCACGAAACGTTGCCGGCGTAAACCAAATCTTCTCCATTTCGTGGCAAGCCTCAGGCGGGGAAGGGAGTTTCTGGTACTTTAGCAGGTTGTTGTCGAAGGGCTTTTCACTTAATGATCGATCCGGCGGAGCAGGGTACGTACGTGCGTCTCGACGCGTTGCGCGTCGGCATCGTCGATGACAGCGCCTATTTCCGCAAACTGGCGGAAACGATGCTCGGCGCTTTCGGGGTTCGCGTCATTTTGCAGGCGGCCACCGAAGCGGAAGCGCTCACCATGGTGATGACGCAGTCGCCGGACGTGCTTCTCCTCGACTGGAATCTCGGCACCGCCGGCAACGGCGCCGCCTTTCTCGACCTGCTGCGCCGCCATCCCGACGATCGGGTGTCGACGCTGGCCGTGGTGATGGTGACGGCCTATGCCGACAAGCGCCGCATGCTGACGGCGGTGGAACTTGGCGCCAACGACGTGCTGATCAAGCCGCTGTCGGCGCGCCGCCTCTACGAGCGCCTGGCCGACCTGTCGTCGG